>JAUYAR010000148.1 GCA_030693415.1 Candidatus Cloacimonadaceae bacterium
CAATAGTTAGAAGGCAAAAGTTGTAAATGATTTTCTATCATTTGTTTAAATATACATATTGTCCATAAACAGCCCTATGGTCGCGGCTATAAGCATAAGGCTTTTCCCCACGAAAAATGATTGATATTTACTGAAGTGTTCTCTGCGTAGACGATCTGTCAATTCAAAGCAACCCCTGCCTAAGGATGCCTTTCGCCCACTTTTCTTGATTTCCGAAACGCTAGTTTATTGAAATTTAAGGGAATTTACTTGAACAGTCTCAAAAAATAAACGTATAAGAGGACAAAACATCCTCAATTTATTCAGCAGATGGGAAAAGCACAAGTTATGTTGTATTGAGTTCAGATATGAGAATTATAGATGCAACCAATCAATTTGTGAATTTTCCGATCTGCTATATCCTGATTTGCTAAAATCTCAATCACGAAACATGATTAGGACTGGACACGATGGGATATTTCTTGTAAGGAAAAAAGATGTTGCTGACTATGTGACCTTATGGAATCCAAATATTCTTAAGTATGATAAGAGGACAGATACTTGTGGGTACGAATCGTACAACTTTGGCGCTTCAAAAGGGCTAACTTTTGATAGAGTGTTGATTTTCCCTAACGGTCCTATCAATAACTACTTGAGAAATAGCACTCATCAGTTGAATGGTCAGACAAAAGCTAAGTTTTATGTTGGTATTACAAGGGCAAGATACAGCGTAGCATTTGTTTGTGATTATGAAAGTTGTAATGATGCTATGCAGATTTACAAACCTATACAACAGTAGTCGTCGTTCTGCACTTCCAATGAAATGGTGGGAAGGGAGTATGCGCTCCTGATACACCGATAGGTTCATCTTCTTTGTTATAGACTATCTGATCGTTGCTGACCCATGGTGACAAGGCTTTGATGTAATCTCTGGCATCGTCCAGGCTGTTGGATTTGGTCTCCAGAGCCATCAGGTTATCCATTACTTCAGTGGCATCGTTTAGGGGATAGACTTTGTCTATGGCAGCCAATTCCCGGCAGATGTCGCTGGTGCGGTCATCGAGGATTACTACGAGCTTATAATACTTCGCTTTGGCTTTCTTATAACCCTGCAATCTCCCAAACTCTCGTATCCGGAGAGCAGTGTGTTCCGCAAGTCCCTGCCAGTAATGCGAGGATTTATTGGCTATATCACCAAACTGCTCTTTGAGAGTGTCTGCCAGCATATCTTTGGTATATCCCTGTTCTATGGCTTTGGATAGCACATCAGCGAAGTTTTGACGGATATCAGCATCAAAATGGTTACCGAGCCAGAAAAGTTGCTGCTTCTGGATAGTGGATGAGAGATGCTGATCTTCAATTCCCCACAGACCAATGGATGTCTTGACTGGTGCTTGCACTTGAGTATCTCGCAATCCGAGCCGGATACAGCGGTCTATTATCGCCTTTGTGGGCTCATTTACTAGTGCTGCGAAGTCGTCTCCCAACTGGGTGTTGATGATGTCCATCATCTTGTCTATTTGGTCTTTATTGAGTTTCTCAGATCGTGGCATGTCACTCAGCATCTGGATGGTAAGCTTGGAGGCATCCTTGATCTCGGTCTTCCAGGCATTGTTGAGGACCCTGTAGTACTCAATCATCAGCTTATCATAGTAGTTCATTAGTAGGAGAACCTCCGGACCTTGACCCTATTCCTACCAATATCATATTCGGAGAAGCGCTGTAGTCGCTGCATTCCCATGCATCATCAGCCTTGATCCTAATCTCTTCCTCGCTCATCTTCTCCGACTGCAGCCAGGGTCCCCGGAACTGATTCCACCAGTTCTTATAATGATACTCACCTGCGTAATGATCAACCTCAACTGGTTGTTGATCAGCCACCAGATATTCAATAGGCTGCTCCGAACCATCCTCTCTCAGTAGCACTATCTGGCTGCCCGATAGCGCCATCTCCTCCAGCGTTTCTTGCCCTTTGCGATTCTTGTTTTGCTTGGTCATCTTGATCTCCTTCTCGGTTACCCGACTGTTGATTAATAGGTTCTACTTAAACCCCCTCGCAATAGCGGTCAAGTCCTTTCTGCACAATATGATAAGAAAGAATCGATTTTATGGGCTCTCATTTGTCACAGCAATATGCCATTTGCAAAAATCGTGAGCTAATTTGCAAAAGCCTTGATCCTTTCATTTGCAAAAATCGTGAGCCAATTTGCAAAAACCTTGATCCAAACCGAGTGCAAAAATGCCATTTGCAAAAATCAGTGAGCCAATTTGCAAATTCAAGTGACCCTTTACACGAATTGTGTGGGATTTGGGATTTGGGAATTTTCGATTCCGCAACATTGGCATGCTGCGCTACTACTTGACAGCGTTAATCAAGCCTTAATCAAGCGTTAATCAAGCGTTAGTTTTATTACGCTTGATTAACGCTTGATTAAGGCTTGATTAACGCTTTGAAAAGAGGAAGGAATAGCAAAAGACTGATAACAAAGCAAGTTGGAGCAAGTTGGAACAAAGTTGAAGCGCAATTAAAACACATTTTGGAGAACACTTTGGTGCAACAGGTGGAGTATGATTTGGAGCCCTTATTGCTCAAGACTCACTAACCGACAACGAATTGGGACTAATCGAATAACCGATCTACCGATTCCAACAACGCCCTTTCCCTCTTTTCCAAACTGAATCTTGTCGCAATACTCTTGGAAATAATGTCTCTACCCGCGTCAAGCACAAGTGCTCTGTTCAGAGCATCTTGTAAAGACAGGGCATCTCGCTTGGTAAAGACAATCCCATATTGATCAATGATCATCGGAATACCGGCTACGCTTGATCCGACCGGCACGCAACCCATGAGCATGGCTTCCATCAGCGAGTTTGGCATCCCTTCGGAGATCGAGGGCTGGGCAAAGATCATGCTATCCCGCATTAGTTCAAAAACCATAGTTTGTGGAAGGGGGGGCATCAATCTCAGGTTCAGAATCGAGGATACATGAAAACACGCCTCGATATCCGGCATCCAACAATCCCTGATGCCGACGATAACAAATTGATAATCATGCATTTGCTTTGCAGTCTCGATCAACAGATCATAGCCTTTGTTGTACAAATCCTCATAGCGTGGAGTGCTGCCCACCGCCAAGATGTGAATGTGCCGATCTCTGTTTATACTAACCGGCGGAGAGGTCGTAACCGCATTGTAAACGACATCCACGGGAGTTTCAAGTCCTGCTACCAAACGTTTGATCCCTTCGGGGTGTCCCTCGGGATTGTAGTAAAAATTATCCGAATCAATTAGCGTCTCATGATTGACGATAACCCGGTCGCAATGTTTCAACGCGAAAGACGCGCATTTGCCTCTGAACGCATTGACATAGACACCCATGCCGAGCTGAGGATAACGCACAGCGTCATATCCACCCACGAAGATCAGCGACTTTTTTCCCAAAATGCGTGCCGTGAGCACCGCTATCGCAGCATGATAATCGGCAAACCACACAATCACGAGCTTGGTCTTGAAAGAAATCAGTATCCTTATCATCATCAAGAGAATACGCCAAAAATAGACCCCCTTGGAAATATCCTGCGCCAGATAGATCGCGGAGAGACGGAACCGTTTGGTGAGAATGTTTTCGTCTATGTGGATGAAAGACGATCGGCTGGGTTTGATAAAGATGGCGGGCGGGAGCGCTTTATTCATATCAAAGCCTTGTCGATCAGCGCTGCAAGCCGCATCGCCTGTTGCTGACGCGAAAATCCGTTTATATAATCCTTGTCCGTTTTCAAGTCCGATAGTCTGCCAGCCTGCCATAGTTCATAGACCTCTTTCAGACAGCGCTTTATGCCATCAAAATCACTGTGTTCCGCTACAAATCCACTACCTGCCTTAAGGACAATCTCTGCCGCCAAACCTTTCGGAGGAACGATCGCGAGGATGGCTTTGCCGCTGCGCAGATAGTCAAAGATCTTTCCCGTCAATACCGAATCGGTGTTTTTTCCTGAAGGGATGAAGAGCAACAGCGCGTCTGCATTATACATTGCTTGCAGACTGACGCGATGCGGTTTGAAGCCTTCAATATTCACTATTTCGTTGATCAACGCATCTTTGGCAAATGCGCCCAAAACAAACGTGGGAGTGTTTTTACCGATGATCTCCACCCGGAAGTGCTTGGGATTGATTGCTCCACTCTGCGCCAGTTCCGAGATCGCTTTCCAGAGAGGATCGGGTTGGCGCCGGTCATAAAAGGAACCGCTGTAGAGGAGCACGAAAGTGTCGCTTGAAGGCTTGACGGTCAAGCCCTTGAAATCGTCTTCATCAAAGCCGTTGGGAATTATCTCAGACGGCTTTTCTCGTATAAAGGGGTAGCTGCGCTCAAAGTTGTCTTTCATGATCTGAGTCAGATAGACGATGCCGGCGCTTGCCATCAGAATCCCGGCTTCGAGGATCAGTTCCCGGCTCTGAGTGGAAGCGGGATAATCCAGATTGATACGCTCAGGATTATTCGTCCATTCATCACGGAAATCGCAGATAAAGTGAACTGAATAACGGTTTTTCAGTTCCAAGCCTAAAAACAATACTGATGGCGGACCGGAACTGACCACCGATATAGCAATATCCCGATGCGCCGTCAGGATAGCGTGGAGTTTCTTTCTGGCAAAGGGTAGCCACAGTTTTTCGGTATCGGGGATCAGAAGTCTTTGCCTGATCAGCTTCACCAGCCAATTTAAACGTAAACCCCACAGCAATTTGAAGAGCCAATTCATGTCCGGACAGAAAGCGCGGTGGACTTCCACGGAATTAGGAAGCTCCAACAGCAACTCCGGATCCTTGGGATGGCGCAGATATTTTGCTTGAACGGAAAGCACGATGATGTTGTAATCCATAGCAGCGAGGTGCTTTACGAACTTCATACTACGGATAGAGGCGACTCCCCCCAAAGGAGGAAAATAATAAGATATAAAAAGGATTTTTCGCATCGCTATTTTCTCAGACGAGCGATCCCGTCGCGCAGCAAGCTTTTCACCAAATCAATATCATAGGGCTGGATAGCTTTGAATACCCATCCCAAGATGAGGTATGCAGTCATAAACAAAAATAATCCGATGAATTGCGAGAGCAGTGAATACTCCATCCCCATGATCAGCAGCCAGGTCATCAAGCCTGCTCCCAGCACGCTCGCCGCGGTTCTAATCACTGGAAGGGGTGTATAATAATCCCTAATCCGTAGTCCGAGGGATGTCTTCATCCAAAACAGATACAATAGCACAGAAATCCAGGTGACGATAACGGTCGCCAAAGCTGCTCCCATCATACCGATTTGCTTGACTAAGATGATATTCAGGATCAGGTTTAGGCATAGCGTGACGGCGGCATTATACAAGATATACTTCGTCTTTCCCAAAGCCAAAAACAATACTCCGAAAACCGCGACCCGCAGGGGAAGAATCAACAAATAGACCTGAAAAAATGGCACCGAACCCAGATATTGCGATGTGTAAAGCAAAGTTACAATGGGCTTTGCATAGATGAAAAAGAGCATGGCGAGCGGGAAGATGATCAGCGCATTTTTGCGTACCGCGCCGCGAAAGATCTCCGCTTTGTTGCAGCTTAAACCCGGTTCGCTCATGCTGGGGAGCAGCACGGAATTGACTGAATTGCTGAAAATGGAAATAAACGGCAGTTCCATTGCCCCGATGGAAAAGACTGCAAATTGCTCCGGTGTGAAGAATCCCGAAATGACAAACTTATCGAGCTGGATGGATAGCATTCCAATCAGGGCAGACAAACCCAGCGGCAAGGAATAGTGAAACTGCTCTTTGAAATATGCTTTGGAAAAGTAAAACCTGCTCTGATGGGCAATAAGTTGATATTGCGCAAATGCCCACTGCAAAAATGCGGAGGCGATCAGAGCGATCACAATCGCAGATAGATTACGCGTCAGAAATGCCGCTGAGAGGATGAGCACGGCATCGCAGGCTACACTGAACAAAGTAAATTGCGCCGCCTTGATCCCTTTGTTCATGCCCAGCATCACAAAACTATAGATCTGCGTGACAAACATAAACACCGGATAGACGGCATAGATGAGGAGCAGGTCTTTCAGCGCCGGGTTGTTGAAACTGGTAGCGATAAATGATCTGCTGATGAGGATCGTCGCCCCGAAAGCGAAGGCGAGGATGCTCACCAGATTCACCGTTCGGCTGATGTATAACCTGCGATCCGCATCGTTTTGGAGCTTGGGAATGAAGTAGAGCAGGCTGTTTGGAATGCCCAGCAGCATCAGAGTGGAAAAAGTGCTATAGATAAGAAAGAGTTGACGATAGCTGCCCAAATCCGCGGGCACGAGGATCCTTGCCAAGATGATTCCGATCACGGATTTCATGCCAAAGCGGACAAATTCCGCCGCGCTGATGATCCCCGCTCGCTTGACTCGATCACTCATACACGTTTCTCAAGCCGTCGAAATGCACTGGGATGATATATTCAAATAGGTCTTGTTCGCGGTAGATGCAGATCAGATAATTCCCTTCCGGCAAACGATCACCGCTCTCGGTGATGCCATTCCAATAATCCAGATTTCTGCCCTTGAGATAGTAGCGGTTGCGGGTATATACGACGCCCTCCAACGAGCTGCGCACTTCCCAAAACCAGTTTCCTTCGATAGGGATGTGCAGGTTGATCTGATACTGGTTGTGGCTGCGGTTGATGGCAAGATCGGCTGCATAACGCAGATATCCTTGTCCCATATCTTGTTTCAGTAAAGTATCTTCTTGAAGTAGTGATAGCGCCGCGATAGTTTTCTCGCCGAAGGTCAATCCGCTCAACTGATTGAAGGCGTCTCCTTTGACAAGACCGTCATAGCTGAACAACGCGATGCCGGAAAAGCGCATCCGCCGAATGATAGCGATGCGGTTGGCGACGTCGAAGATGCTGTATGAACCTGCCGGATCTCCTTCTTTGGGCAGTAGCGAGCCGCCATTAGTATCCCAAGCTCGCACTCCGACCACGATCCTGTCCTTGTAACCCATGCTCTCCATAAGTTTTAGCTGGGATTCAAACTGCCGGATATCAAGATGATATGCCATCGGATAGATCTGATCGACGATCCCGCGATCCAGCCAGTCCTTCCATTCCTGTGCATAGAGATTCACAGCGTCCGAATAATTGGCAAAAACCGCGGCGCTGACGATCAGATCAGGGTTGAGCTCTTTGGCACGGATGTAAGTTTTCTCCACAAATTCGCTGACTTGGCGGATTCGCCATTGATTCCATGTGATCGGGATATTGGTTTTATTATATTCTTTATATCGGTTTTCGGAGATGGGATGAAATCCCAAGTCGTTGTTGGGATAGCGGATATAATCCAGATGCAGACCGTCCAGATCGGGATAACCGAGGATTAGATCGGAGAAAACGTTTAGCAAATAGTCATGCACTTCGGGTATGCCGGGATCGATGAAATTGCCGAACTGGGCGTTGGAATTCATCTTTTTACCCATGCGGTCATGAGTGATCCAATCGTTATGATAACGATAGATATAGTTCTTGGCAATCAGATCGGCAACCAGCGGAGTAGCGTTGAATACCACCACCCAGGCGTGCACTCTCAGATTATGGCGATGCGCCGCCTTCAAGGTATAATCCAGGGGGTCGAAGGAATTGTTTGGCAGGATATAGCTGCGCGGTTCGGGGTTAAAATACTGGTTGGGAACGCGGTTGGGGCGATAGAGAGCGTCCGCACGGTAACGAACCTCCACCAGGAGATCTGTCTGATTTGATCTTAGCGCCTGCGCGATGTATCCATCCACCTGCGCGGCGGAAGTCATGCTCCACGGCAATATCCACATAGCGCGGATTTCAGCGCATAGCCTTGCGGCACAGAGCATTAACAATAATGGAAGAAGACGCAAGAAACTAATGCGCATCACTCTCGATACCGATTTTGATCTCATCCACGGATACTATCGCGCTGCCGTTCTTCATGATCATATCCAGTTTATCGCCGGGATCGATATCATGTATGGAAGTGAGCGCTTTTCCTTCCTTGAGCACCATGCTGAATCCTTTGCTCATAATGGTTTGCGGGGAAGCGAGCCGCAGTTTTTCGCCGGCCAGATTGAGGCGTTCGCGTTGTTTTGCAAGTTCGATAGTGGAAAGCTGTTTCAGTTTATAATCGCAACTCTGTAAATCGTGCATTGCATCTCGTTTGAGCATCTGCCAGAGGTGGCGGAAACCGGTGAGTGCCCGGTTATTAAGCAGTGCAAATTCGTGCTGGAGGGGTGTCAGATAATTAGCTGAACCAAAGATCGCGGAAGATGCCATGTCAAAGCGTTGTTGATAGGCTTGCAGGTGTTTATCTGGATGAAGGAGGGCGAGGCGGTGATGCAGATTCGCCAGATTCGCAGATTCCCTCCCCGTCAGAGCGCTCATGGTCAGACTGATTCTACGGGTGATCGAATTCAAATATCCCATCAAATCAAGCTTGTCCGGAACCGCCAATTCCGCCGCTGCCGAGGGGGTCGGGGCTCTCAAATCGGAAACAAAATCCGCAATAGTGAAATCAATCTCGTGCCCCACCGCTGAAATTACCGGCAGTTTCGAAGCAAAGATAGCCCGTGCCAGAGCTTCATCGTTGAAACAGAAAAGATCTTCCTGCGAGCCGCCACCGCGGGTGATGATGATCAACTCCACGTCTTTGGCTTGGTTGAAATATTTGATCCCCGCGATCAATTGCGATGGAGCATCGGAGCCCTGAACTACTGCAGGGTAAACGCTTACCCTAACCGGAAACCTGCGCGAGAAGATGGTTTTGATATCTTGAAGAGCCGCTCCGCTGGGGGAAGTGACGATTCCGATTCTTTCCGGATAGCGGGGCAATGCTTTTTTATGTGCCTGCTCGAAGAGACCTTCGCGTTTCAGCTTTTCCTTGAGGCGTTCAAACTCAAGCTGTAAAACGCCCGCGCCGGAGAGGCTCATGTCGGAAACGTTCAGATTGTAGCTGCCGCCCTTTTCGTAGAGAGTCAGTCTGCCGAAGCAAACCACCTCCATTCCGTCCTCGGGCTTAAAATCGAGCCGCATATTGAGGTTACGGAAAAAAGTGCAGCGCAGGGTGGCGTTTTCGTCCTTGAGGTTAAAATAAATATGTCCGGAGGAGTGATGGGTAAAGTTGCTGATCTCTCCCCGCACATACATCGCATCTATCTGTGTCTCAATCACCTGCTTGAGATGGAGACTCACTTCATAGACGCTGAATATCATCAGATTATCGTTCATCGTTCCCTTTTGGCGGAGCCCCCCATAATTGTCAATAGACTATCAAGCCAGGCATCTTCGGCTATCTAAGCATTATTGCCTTTTGGTTGGCTGTATGTCCGTTTTGTTCCAAACGGAAGAAGTAAATGCCGGAGGAGACGGGTCTGTCTTTGTCGTCTTTGCCGTTCCAGGAAAGAATGTGTTTCCCTTCGGGGAGGATGCCGTCAAACATGGTCTTGACCCGTTGTCCTTTAATATTATAGATCTTCAGGCTGGCGGGTGCTTTTCCCTGAAGCTCAAAGCCGATTTTGCTATCGTTGCGGAAAGGATTGGGATTTATGGACATCCGGATCGGAACGCTTATCGTCTTTGAGCTTCGCCGCTGTGCCATAAATGCGTATCTCTGTTCGGAAAAACCAATGCTCAGGGATTTTGCTCCTTGGGAAGTTTTGGCTTGCATCCAGAGATAGTTATTGGGATTGGGAATTGTTGCCAGAGAGGATAGATCGAGCCAATTCGTCCATTCTACCATACCGACGTTGTCAAAAAGAGCTTGAACGGTGCCGCCGGCGGAGTTTGTGATCGTGAGCAGGATGTCATAGAAATATGCGTTGGAAGGGAAAGTCAACTCTTTGTAAAACCATGTCCATTCAGTGGTTCCATTGATGTTCGCGGTGATGTTTTCGGTGCCGACGGTGCTTGTCGAGGTTCTGGTATTCCAATAGCGGATGATGATGTTGGCGTTTGTAGCGCTGCGGGTCTTGATCCATCCGTGCAGAGTGTATTTCTTGGTGTTGTCATAGCATTTCATGCGGCGCTTGAAGGTGGCGGTGGTGGTTTGTCCGTTTGAGGGGGCGAGCAAAGCGCTTCGGGCACCGTCAAAGGCGTTCATAGTCTCAAAAGCGGGTATGCTCCACAGGGAACTGCCCTCATCTTCGAAATTGCCAAACCAGATCAATTCTTTACCGAGTCGGAGCTGTCCATCGCTCACGGGAGAGACATTGGTGACGCTGTTTATGCTTCCATAGCGTGGGAGTTTGAAGGGTTGAGTGGTGTTTCCGATCGTGCCGCTGGGTTGCAACTGCTTCTGAAAGTTATAGTTGGAAGTATTCGCAGTGAGATCGTCCATGTCCATCACCACCTTGGCGGAACAATCCTGATAATCCACGATGAGTTTGGTATTGAGCTCTGTGCTGCGCATTGCGAGGTAATCGAGAATATGCGCCGCGAGCACTCCGGTGGCTGGTTTGGGGATAAAATCGTCAATATACAGAGGACGGACGAGGAAGTTTGAGAAACCGGAATGATCCGCATCCGCGTAGAGAATCATCGAAGGCATAGTCTCCGGATAGGTGAGATCAAAGGCAAAGTTTCCCAGCGAATGCGCGATGAGTTTGCCGTTATAGACTTCCAATCCTTGGATGATGTGGGGATGATGCACAATCACGAGGTCGGCTCCGGAATCGACAGTCCATCTGCGAATTTCCAGATCCCACAGGTGTGGAACGTCCGTGCGATAGTTGTAATCCTCATCCTCGAGGTCGCCCAGGAAGGGGTTGTTTTTGTCATAGCCGCTGCCCGGCGTCACGGAATACTCGCTGCCTCCGTGCATTTCCACGATCTTGAGATCGGCAAAGCCCTGCACGGCATTGATTTGCTGCATGATGTAATATGGGGTCATGTAAGCAAAACCAGGTTTGTTGTATCCCGCTTGCAAATAGGGCTGAGCGTTGTTATATTGTCCGGTGCGGTCGGAGCTTGCCAAAAACGCGATGTTGAGCCCGTCTTTGTTTATGAAAACCGGTGCGTATGCCTCGTAGGAATTGGCTCCCGAACCGCTGTGGATGATGTTGTTTTGTTCAAGCAGACCGATCATCTGTTGCATGCCCACGAGCCCATAATCGAGCGTGTGGTTGTTTGCCGTGCTGACCTTGTCGATGCCGGCATAGACCAATCCGCTGATGTTGGAAGGGCTGCCGCGATAGACCACGGATTTGGTAGGATGCGGAGTGCCAACGTTGCAAAGCACCACTTCGAGGTTGGCAACCGTGATATCCGCAGCATTGCCAATCAGATGCACTGTAGGTTGAAAGATGGCGTTCACGCCCAGGGTGGGGATGATGCCTCCCGCTTGTTCATAGGCGCGGGCGAGCATCACGTCACCGATGAAGTTCATCCGGATCGGAAGAGAGCTGATGCCATCATCCACTTCGACGAGGCATGAAGCGTAGCCCCATTTTCCGCCGCTGTCTCTCACCCTGAGGGTCGCCCTGTAGGGGTGGTTGTCCGCAACAGTGTAAGTGTGATAGGGGTTGGCGAGGTTGCTGGTCGTGCTGTCTCCAAAGTTCCATGCATAGGTGAATGTATCGCTGTCGGGGTCAATCACGAGGCTGCTAAATTGCACTCCGACGTTCCGGGTAGTTCCCAATCCGGCACTTTGGAAAGTAATTTGGTATGAGACGGTTATCTGCGGTGCCTGATTGATATCACTGGTGATGTTGAGGATGTTGTCAAAGAAAACCGAGCGGGAGCTAATTCCATCCAGATCATTGACATAGACGATCGAAGTGATCAGCGGGTAATATTCGAAAAAGGAAAACCAATCATCCGCGATCGGAAATAGATATTGATTCCAGGTGTTGTTTGAGAAAGCGCCTTGATAGACGGGTACCCACTGTTCGAGATTGAGAATCCTCGTGCCGCCGATGGAATAGAAAAGCACATTAACGCCGTCTGAGAAACCGATGCCCTGGATATTGGCACCGCTCGAGGTCTTGGCGGCGATCTCGAAAACGGTGCTGCTACTTACCAGTATAGGAGTGATGAATTGTTGTTTCCAGGTGTTTCCAGTCAATGACAATGAGTAGGCGCTGTTGTTATATGTTCCTGTAGTAACGAGTTGCCATGCAGTGGGTTGGATGTCCTCATTCAGCCAGGAATAGAGCGTCACCGCCCCGCTTTCGAAATTTTCGATCACGTCAAAGCGGCTTTGCGCAAAAAGTGTTCTGCAAAGTATAACCATTCCCAGGCAAAGCAATATCGACCGGGTGTTCTTGAAGAATCGGTGCGGTTTCATGGCAACTCCTGTCAAGTTATTTAAAAGGGCAAGAGGCACCCGGATTGGGCACCTCCATGCGTGAAATTATGCTATTCTATCTCGGCATTGATCCCCGCTTTCAAAGCGCGCAGATTGCCTTCCACGATTGCTTCGCCTTTACGGGAAAAGCTCGCGGTGATGGCATCTGCGATCTCATCCGAGGAAAATCCGAGGTGTCCGATCGCAGCTCCAAGGACGACGATATTCATACTGCGGTTTGCCTTCACCGCTTTGGCGATGACGTCCGCATCGATGAGCACGTGATTGGGGATCTTGCGAATTTCGGCATAGATCGCTTCCAGATCAGGATAAACAGCGACGTTATTGAAGGGTGTTTTATTGGTGATGATCCATCCATCCGGGGCGAGGTAGGGCAGATAGCGCAAGGCTTCCATCGGTTCCACGGAAAGGATCATATCAGCTTTGCCCAAAGAGATCAGATCGCTCCAGATCGGTTCGCTGGATAGGCGAAGGTGGGATTGCACGTCTCCGCCGCGTTGGCTCATACCGTGAACTTCGGCTTGTTTGAGATGCCAGCCACGCTTCAGCGCCGCGTGTCCGATGATCGTGGCGATGGTCAAGATGCCCTGACCGCCCACTCCGGCGAGAATGATGTCCTTTTTCATGCTGGTGTCTCCAATTTGTTCTTTTTCTTCAGGGTTTGCACGCACTCGCGGCGCGGAATAATCACGGAAACGCCATTGTAGGCGATCTCCTCTTTATAGATTCGCACCATATCCTCATAGTTTTTCTTGAAGGGGACGAAAACGCGGATGTGATCTCTGGAAACTCCGATACCGGCACAGATATCTTCCAATCTGCCAACGGCGGTGTAATCCTGTCCGCCGGTCATGCCCGTGGTGGCGTTATCAAGGATCACGACCACCACGTTTGAGTTTTCATAGATGCAATCCATCAGTCCCGTCATGCCGGAATGCGCGAATGTGGAATCTCCGATCACTGCTACAGCGGGAAAGAGACCTGCGTCGGAAGCACCTTTTGCCATCGTGATTGATGCACCCATATCCACGCAGGAATTGATCGCGTTGTAGGGTGGTAAAAAGCCCAAGGTATAGCAGCCGATATCGCTGAAGACGTGTCCTCTGCCATATTCTGCAACCGCTTCGTTGAGAGCGATGTAGCTATCGCAGTGAGGGCAGCCGACACAGAGAGCCGGAGGTCTTGGACAGATGACAGCGGGGATGATTGATCCGAATGTATCCGGAAGCCCAAGTGCGACGGCGACTTTATTTGGATTGAGTTCTCCATCGCGGCTCAAAGTGCCGTCCAGTCTGCCTTTGATCGGCTTTGTGCCATTGAAGGAGGCACCTTTGATGCTTTCTTCCACGATCGGCATGCCTTCTTCAAGCACCAAAATGCTGTCGCAGAGGTCGTAGAGCGCGTGGATGGCTTTCATCGGAAGTGGATATTGGCATATCTTGAGCACGGGATAGGGAATCTCGCGATCTTGAAAAACCTCGCGCAAATAGTTGTATGCCAGCCCAGTGGCGATGATTCCGATCGTCAAATCCGGCGCTTCCAGATGGAAACTATTGAATGGACTCTCCAGCGACGCGTGCACAAAGCTATTCTGAAGCTCGATCAAGTGTTTGTATTTCCTGCGTGCGATCGCGGGAAGGAGCATAAATTGAAAGAGGTCGTCCGGTTTCTTCAACGGATTCTGCCGCAAAGGTTCTCGGCGCATCACTCCGCTGCGGGAATGCGACAGACGCGTGGTCAGACGAATCATCACAGGGATGTGAAATCTCTCCGAAAGCTCGAAGCCATGAAATGCCATATCATAACATTCCTGTTGGTTGGAGGGTTCGAGCACGGGGATCATGGCAAACTTGCCGTAATATCTCGAATCCTGCTCGTTTTGGGATGAATGCATGGAAGGATCATCCGCCACAGTGATTATTAGCCCGCCGTTGGCACCTGTGAAAGCTGAATTCATAAATGGATCGGCGGCTACGTTCAAGCCCACGTGCTTCATGCAAGCCATAGTGCGTTTGCCGCTATAGCTCATTCCGATGGCGGATTCCATCGCGGTTTTCTCATTGGAAGACCATTGTCGGTGAACACCGCCGGCTTCCGCTTGTTTGCTGTGTTGGACATATTCCACAATCTCCGTGGAAGGCGTGCCCGGATAGGCGTAAAACCCCGATATACCAGCATCCAGGGCGCCTTGTGCCAAAGCTTCGTCTCCCAATAACATCAGTTTTTCCATCTAAGTCTCCTTAGTCTATTTTTTGTTTATCTATATCTATTGATCACACTTTCTAAAAGAGCTGGCAAGACTCACAGCGAGATATTAAAACTATGCAAACTGCATGGTTAGCCTCAGCGCACAGAATCACAGGCATTCAATTATAGTCAAGTATTTTATCGTGCCGAGTTGAATCACTGATCGGGAGACTGTTCAAAATCTCCCGCGATACTTCCCTGCATTAGGTAGGTTTCATCGAGAAATAGTGGTCTGAGTATTGTCTTTTATCGTTTTCGCTGTAGTGCAGAATAAACCAAATCAATTAGTTTAACGCCAAGCAAACCACAAATCCCCTCATGGATGACATTGAGCTAACAATATGATATGTAATGAGATATGTCGCCCCTATCGGGGCTTTGTTTATGGTTTTGGGTACTTACTTTGATAAACTTCTTTATTTCACCAAACTATGATAGTGTCACGTCCAGCTTGGGCTGGGGAATTCCGATTCCCCACAGCCTAATAAACCATAGCCGAATCGGAGTTCGGCTTCCCAAAAGGCTGGGGAGTTCGGCAACCCAAGTCTATAATTTTAACTCACAAATAGCCCTCCAATACCTGTGCAAGCAGCACAATCCGGCTAAGGCTTATTGAAAGTCAAAACCCGATACCCCAATGGCATCTTTCTTGCAATCGGCTTGTGTCATTGTTGTACTCGTAGTATCTGCTCTGATCAAGAACCTCAATTCTGTTGCATTTGATCCGGCTCCCTTGAGGCTGATATTGGGTTGCAAAACAAGTTGATCACTGAAATCGTAGGTGCGGCTGGGATGTAGATCTGTGCATGAATGCCGTTTGTTGCGATGTTATCTCTCATCCAGATTATTAACTTACTGAAAGAGAAAGAGTCGTCAATTCCATCGGTTGCATTTGCGCTGGGGATTGAGACATCGACTCCGTTGAGCACATAAGTTACACTATCTGGTATTGCTGTTACATTTATGGAAAACACTGAATCAATAACAGCATTTGATCCTGCTGAAGCCCATTTAGTATAGATTGAATCTGCAGGTTCCGCTGGATTATCGAATTCACTATCAATTACGTATGCAAAAGAAAATGAACAAGATATCGTAACGATACGGATATATTCGCTACTAATAGTATTGAATTTAAGAGCAATATAACGTTGATCCTTAGACATAGAGAACATTGTATAAGGGTAACTGCTCCCGCCTTGATTGTCCACAGTGCTTCTATCGCTCCCATCGAGTCTGGAACGGAACAACCCCGCTTTTTCGCAGTAAACATAATTCTCTATCTCAGAGTAACAAGGATTGACCATCCCCTTTGCATTACGGAATCAATACGGACTCATTACGGACTAAGTCCGTATTGACTCCGTAATGCTAAGGAAGTAGTGCAGGATGCCGATCCTGCGAAACTGTTTCCCCCCGCAGCATCGGCATGCTGCGCTACTCGTCACTCAGTGATGTAAAATACTCCGGGATTGTCCACCAGACAGACCGCGCAGTTTCCGATCATGATGAATTCATAGATCGGCTCGTCTGTGAAAGCGGGAACGTGGACAAATTCCGTCAATGAGCCGTTTATATCTTTGAAGAAAAGACGATAATCCTGAGCTGGTACAAAGTCCGGAATGGGAATATACACAAAAGGCAGATCCGCATCTGATGGCAGATCGTAGAAATTGGGCGCGATCATCACTCCGGCGGGATTGCGAAACTCGATGCGATAGGCGTTCAGAGGAGTTATCGGAGCCTGGTAATCAGGGATTCTGATCATGTTTATCCGCGAAAACAGGGGTAGAGGGTTTCCGATCAGGTTTGCCGGCACATTCATCTGTGCCTGGTAGAGGGAAACGATGTGATCGCGGATGTTCGTGTTGATGACCGTGTTTACAAACAGATGGGGGTTGGAGTCAATCATAACTCTGTAAAAGCCATTTGAGGACAACAGGAAGGAAATATGTCCATCCGCGCTTGAAAAGTGCCAGGGATCTGGATCCACAGCTTGCGGATAGCTATAGATGCGATAATATTCTCCCTGCACTTCGGAAAAGAGCAGATTCTCGTTTCTGGCGCTTTGTTTAATGCGGATAAAGGGGTTATGATTTGCAAAGAACAGATCGGGAAATTCGATATAAAAGGAGTAAGCGTCACTGAGCGGGCTTAGCTGATATTGATTTGCCAGCACGGAATAGGTATCGGGCAGCCTTGTTTCGCGCTTGATCCTCAAAACCCGATTCTCGCCCAGGGGCTGCGATGAATCCAGATGAACTTCCCAGTCAAAATCGTCGAACTCCATCTTGGCAAACATACGCAGGTTTAAGATGGAAGGAGCGTCAAATCCCTGTCCCTGAATCAGATATCCTGGAAATGCCGGGGATATTTCCAGCTTCCCATTCACATATCTAAAGGTATTATGTTCCAGTGTGTTGGATACTCTGTAGCGGACAAAGCGAGGAAACTGGAAATCGGGAGCAAAATTCACGATGCTTTGGGTTCCGGACTGATGAGCATAACTTAAAAACAGGTTAGCAGGCAGGGAATTGCGCTCACGTTTCTCGGAAACGGCGGAGATTTTAAGCATGGAAACTGTGCTGCCCAAAGTATATGGTTGTCCGCTGAGCCATGGATGCTGCTGAGCGATCGGGGCTTTGTGCTCCAAAAGCACGCTGCTAAAAGCAGTGTCACTATCTTGCCAGGAAACAAAGCCCTTGGCATACTGGATAATGGCATTGGGTTTGAGGTGGGGGATAGAGGTGGCGATTGGGCTTTCGGATGCGTTTCCAAATAAATATGTTCCCGAAGAGTTAATCCCGCTATAGACGAAATCCGAGGAAACACTATAGTGCGATGCATCATAATCCGTGCCAAAAGACTTGTAATCCAGATGATCAGTCGTCTGGTTTCGGAAGATCCTAAACAACCGTGCCTGGCTGGCTAACGAATGCCGGTTGCGAAAGCCAAATTCGATCCAAGCGTCATTGGGGAGGCTTTCGATCGTGGTGCCGGATTGGGAAAATTCAAAGTGAAAAGCCTGCCATGGATTCGCCAAAGCGAAGGGAGAACCGTTGAAATAATCATGGGTGATTGCTGAGACAGAAGGTAGCAGATTAACTTTGAGATTGAGATTTGGCATTGCCATATTCCTGAAATCGAACCAAATATCCTGCAGGAAGATGCTGCCAAAACTGCCGTCGAGAGGAATGTTCAGGCCTTGTTGATCGGAAAGCGGAGTGATCAGACAATACCTACCGCTTTTATTCAAAAAACTGATCAAGGTGCCATCCTGCACCAACCAGGTGTTTTCGCCTGAATCCCAACTGCTGATACCGGATGCGCCGACGCAGATCCATTGCTGATTGAAATTGCGTGATTCCGGCATGGAATAATGCACGATGACGGGATCATTTTCCGGGGCGGGGGCTTGGGTTTGCAGAGCAAGGACTTTTGTGTTCAGGGCAAAACCGGGGAAGAGAGTCTGTACAGCAGTAACATCTTCGCCACCGAGATTGTTTTCAATACTCAGATCAATCCTTTGCACGGATGCCATATATGCTTGCGGAAACCATAAGCTGATCCGTTCATGATCATCAAAGATCAAAGCTTCGACCGCGCAATTGTTATCATCAATGCTCAAATTCCCTGTTTCTCCGGGAATCTGGAGCTCGAGATCGCCATTGCCGCTGACGGCGAAAAAGCATCTTCCGGAGCCGTATGGATAGACCGCTACGCGCTCCGCGCTCAGTTGATATGTGTTCTTTACCAGATGGGCGTCTGCGAGATGCTCATTATTGATCAGATCGGTATAGATTGTGGCAAAATCGGGAATGGAATCTAAAATGATCTCGCTGCCGCCTCTGAGGACAGAGATTCGGTAAGCATGAGTGAGGGCGGCGTTGGATTCCGCAAAGGCAAGGCTGTCTCTTTGCGTCAGAGCCGTCACTTTGCCAAACCGAAGCACATCTCCATACCAGAGAGCGTTATCGGCGATGCTTTCCTTTTTGATATAGAGAAAGCTGTTATCGTTGTCCGAGCGGATCAAATGATCCATATAGATCTTGATCTCACTATTTTCTATATATAGTTTTGGATCGAGATTTGGAGGCAGTAGAGCATTTTCCCGCAAGTTGCAGGAAGCAAGTAGAGCAACCAATATCAGGCTGAGGAAGATCCGTGCCTTAGTATCGGAGAGAAATGTTAGTATGGATGAGATCGCTGTATTCATCGTTTTCTATTCCCAAATGATAGTATAAACCCAAGCTTAAACTCCGGCTCAAAGATAAGTATGCGCTCAGTCCGTAGATTTCGTTTGCTCCGTAAAAATCGTCGTAGATAATACCCGAAGCATCGATCCACCATGAAGTTTCTCCCTTTATCCAATGCAAAGCCATTTTCAGAGCGGGAAAAATCTGGTATGCCGCACCGAGAGTATGTACGTATTCCCGCAGGTCAGAATCCAGCGCTTCCAGATCATGATAGACTCCCGAGAATCCATAGCTAACACTCATCCTGCCATATCTGGCATTGAATCCCAGATCGCCTTGATAGGCGTTCATTCTTGAATAAGAGCTGAGATGGATCGCTACTATAGGTTTGATCAGCGCATCGCTCAGATACAGTTTTCCTGTAGCTGCCGCAAAAAAGCTCTTGCCTGGATAGACAGGCTCGTACTCTCCTATCAGAGTTGCCGCCCGAAATCCGAAATCGGCATATTTCGTTTGCTTTCCCAGTTTGAAGCTGCCCATATAGCGATAGTGGGCATCCTTGACATATTGATCATGATATGAGGCAAGCATCGCCCAGGTGCGTTTCTGCAAACCAAGCGAAGCGGAGAATCCATAGTTGCCGGTTTCTTTGTAGCTAAAGCCGGTCGTCAAAAATGTATGCCAGCGTGTGGCTTCTCTCAATGGTGAGGAAGGGGTTTCAATATCTCCTGAAACAGTGATCGCTCCGCCGTAATCGTTCACCGCCAGGTATGCCCATCCCAAACCGTCTCTTGCCAGTGCCTGAGAGAGCGAATCACTTTGATCACTGCTTAAAACCTTTTGGTAGGATAGCCTCGCTCTCAGCGGCTTGCCGCTTTGGAGTTCCGCCTGTCCTTTATAGACGCGGTACATGGAAATATGGGGATGATGGGCGATCAGACTGTCCGCTTTGGCGAGTGCGTGTCGATACATTTTCAGAGAATTCAAAGCCCAGAGGATACCCTCGCCGGCGGTGCCGGAATTAGGATTTTCCCGTTCCACCCATTGATATTGCGCCAAAGCCATATCAGGTTTGGAATCCATCATGTAATAATAGGCAAGATTGATGCGCTCGCTTGCGTCCGCGGGATAGACATTCAGATAGCGGATTGTTTTTCCGATCAGATCGGGATAATCCATCTGCGCAGCACCAAGAATGCCAATGAGCAGAAGAAATGCAAGCAGGGCGTATATTTGTTTCATGGTTGGATTCTTGAGTGGTGGGTCTATTCCAAAATACCTTTGTAGATGGTGATTATAGCTGATTGGGGATAGTATTTTTTTAGCAGCCGGAAATGTTCTTTAGCGCCGTTGATATCTCCGCTCAAATAAAGATTATTCACCAGATATCCACGGTTTTCCATATCCCAGGGATAGACTTGGAAGATATGCGTGTAGAATTGAGCGGCTTTGGCATAGTCTTTGATCATGTATGCCGCGTATGCTGCTTTGCCAAGCAGGGTGGTGTTTTCGGGGTGTAGCTTCACCTGCATCGATCCCAGGGACAGCGCGTCTTTCCAGTTTCCCAACGCCAACTGGCAATTGATGATGCCGATATTGGCATCAATGTTTTCCCGCAGGCGGTTGGCGTTTTGATAAGAGACTAACGCTTCGGCATATTTTCCCATTTGATACAGAAGCCAGGCACTGCGGATCTGGAAGAAGGGCTCGTTTTTATCTTGCTCTAAAAGCTCTTGCATGATCAGATGAGCGAGCACATAATTGCCATCAGTTTCTGCCTGGTAGGATTCGCTGATGCCGCGCAAAGCGAACAGGGGCATCGTTATCAGGGATAGTATGATCAATAGAAATATCGGTCTATTCATTGGATTCCTCCTCGGGTTGGATTCGGGTAGCGGTCACCAGTTCCTGATCTCCACGATGCAGAGATATTTCCCGGATTCCGTTTTTGCGGGTGATTGTCACTTTGGCGAGATACTTTTTGATCGTCATCCCCAAAACGCTCAAATCGGTAGTGCTAACCAGAAGGATATCTTTCTTTTCCACTACGATCCTGGATAGCGTGCGCACCCGGATCGGTTTGAAAAAGGGGATCAGAAACAGGGTCACATTTTTCCAGAAAGGACTCATCGTCACGGACAAGCTGGGCTCGTCGGTCCAATTTAGATTGTGGTTCTCGATCCAGGGGATCCTTGACGAGGCAAGGGCAAAGGCGCGCAAGGCTCCCGGTTTCAGTTTGGTTAGATTCAATGCGTTAAAAATACCGTTGTAGATGGAATATTCAAGCTTTGCCCCGCTATCGGAGTGGATTCTATGGATTCCCATCAGATCGAGCTCAACCTTCCAGTTCTCCACAAATTTCCTGCCGTTGGTTTGGACATGGTAGCTTTGGCTTTGATCATAGCTCAGATGCAGGATATTCGCAAGCTCACGTTCCGCGACCAGCGGCGAGATGATGTCGCCCTCTTTGGGGATACCGCTGGTGATGAAAGTGTAATCGCCGATTTCATCCAGATATTTGTAATTGACGATATGACAGAAGATGGATTTTGTTCCGGCATCGATTCCGCTTTGCGCCTGAAAGTGCAGATGCGGGATCGGAGACCTGCCGGAATTTCCCACCAAACCGAGCTTTTCACCTTGTTTGATATAATCGCCCTCGGCAAGTTTCACGGAGCCTTCCTTCAAGTGCGCATAGAGGCTGTAGAATCCGTAGCCATGGGAGATAGTTACGTAATTTCCCCAATTATCCTGTGTATTCGTGATACCGATTGGGTTGTCAGGGATTTTGTTCACGACTTTTACCACATATCCTGCTGCCGCTGCATAGACGTTTTTGCCGAAAGCGTAATAGTCCTTGACGCTATCGGGAACATCTGAGTATTTCTTGCCGAAGCGGTCTTCAATCTCAAAATCCCAAGCGAACGCCCATTCCTTTTTATGAGTATGTGTCCCGTTGTGCCCTTGGGTCACAAGCCATTCACCAGTCACGGGAAGCTGCATTTGGGGGATGCCGGTACTGGAGAAACGTTTGTATCTTGAAAGATACGCGTCCAGCGCCTTTTCGGGGTGCAGTATGCCAAGGTCGTTGATGATCGGAGATCGTGGTAAAGCTCTCAAACGGAGCGCGAAGATCACAATCAAGACGACGATATTGAGCGGGAAGGCAAAGATCGGGATCAATAGCACATCTCCCCTGGCGGGCATGTAATCCGGAAAATAGTACTTGCCGGAAAGAACAAATGCCAGGGCAAAGCCAATCACTGTAGCGATGGCAGCAGTCAGATAAGCAGATTTACTGGGAATCAGAAACACCGAGCCGATGGTCAGGCTAATCAGGATCAGGTTAAATCCCGGGAAAAACATCCCATAAGTACTGCCGATGTTGACAAAACTGAGCAGGAAATAGCAGATTCCCCATCCCATCAATGAAAGCATGAAGGCGATCCTCGAGATGAAAAGCAGGATGAGCGTAACCGCAATCCCGGCAAGGATATCCGGCACGAACACAATGCTCCCCATGCTGAGTAAATAGTCCCTCCAAAACCAGATCAGATCAGGCTTCGCGCTCAGGATTATCGGCTTGGCAAAACCTGTTCCGGTGAAATCGCCGCTTCGAACCAAATAATACCAAAAGACGGTCGCAGCTATGGAAAAAGCAAGACTCATCGATGGCAATTTGAACCAACTCAACGTGAAATGAGTGAGCACCGCGTAGAGAAAAAGCGTTGATAGCGATGCCACAAGCAACAGTGCCGCATACTGTTCCGGCTGCGAGGCGATTCCACTCAAGGGATAGTAGTATCCGATCGCTAGGGCGATCAGCAGGCTGTTGAAAGAATTGATTCCGCTGCCGCTGTCCCAACCTTCAAACCCAACCGCCCGATTTGCGAGTAGGGCTATCACAAGCCCCGCCAAGCCGGAGAGACCCACAATGGGGGAGAGCATGGTGAGCAGCATCAGGATCAAGCCCAGCCAGAGATTGTCCGAAAACAATATCGTCGCGTAGCTGTGCGGGATCGCTCTCAGAAAAGAAAAACCACGGGTCATAACGGCTGATTTGGTCACAGTTTCTTCAAGTGCTCCGGGATTCTTTCACGGTCGTTGATGTCGGAAAGTTCTTCTTTCTCTCGGATCAGCTCATGTTGTCCGGTTTCACCGATCAAGACCACAGGCGGTCGAAACTCGATAAATTGCATCCACTGCGTGTTGTTGTAGGCGCCGACGGGATGGATCAAAACATGCTCACCGGTATAGAGATCGGGGAAGGGTAGCGCGGGACGGATCACGTCAATATTCATGCACAGTGGTCCATAGAAAACAGTATTTTGATATGCTCCGGAAAATGGCCGCGTGGGGATGACTTTGAGTTTGTACCACCAAGCGGTGATCAAGGTATTCACTCCGGCGTCGAGGATGATTGCCCGCTCTCCGGTGGGGAGGTTTTTCCTGCCGATCACGCCACTGATCATTGTTCCAGCTTCGTCGATCAAAGCCCTGCCAGTTTCCAAAATGAGGGTGGGCAGATGCTCGCTCACAAACGGCGATTCGTTGAAGGCGTTGCCGATTGCGGCGGCATATTGATCATAGGAGGGAGAAGAAAGCTCGCCGGGCGTATATTGTTCGTGGAGGGTGTTTTGAGAAGCGAATCCACCGCCCAGATCGATGTATGTGACCACGATGCCCAGCTCTTTTTCCACTTGTTGGGCGAGAGCTAATAGCGCTTTGGCAGCATAGTAATAGGCATTCGCGTCGATGATAAAAGTGCCGATGTGGGTGTGCAAGCCTTTGAGGTTCATCATCCTGCCGGTGACCAAACGGTGAATGGCGCGCATCGCTTCTCCGTTTTCATAATTGAAGCCAAAGCGCGACCACAGGGGATAGATACCGGTGTCCATATTGACTCGGATCGCCACATCCGGGATGGTGTCCAATTCTTCGGCGATCCGTTCGATTAGGTAGAGCTCATCCAAATGGTCGATGTGGATCAGAGCGCTATCTTTGATTGCCGTCACCAGTTCTTCGCGGCGTTTTCCCGGTCCGTTGAAAATGATGGATTTGCCCTCGACTCCGAGCTTTCTTGCCATCTGATATTCCATGCCAGAGACGACTTCCGCGCGGGCTCCTTCCTGATGGAAAATGCTGCAAACTGCTGCCAGATAGTTGGTTTTGTAGCTCCACGCCATCTCGACCTTGGAATAGTGCATCTGCATCGTTTCATGGAGGCGGCGATAGTTTTTACGCATCCGGCTTTCGGATATCACGAGCGCGGGGGAACCATAAGTCGCCACGAGTTCTTTGATTCCGATGCCGTCGATGTTGTCCTGATGGCGAACGACACTTTTGGCGCCGTATTTATTCATGTTTCCGTTATAATTGCGTTCGATATAAGGTGCTGTGTATGCCTTTTTCAATTTGTAACTCCTATAATTAGCTCACTCTTGGCGGCGATCTCTCCCATGGTGGAAATGTCCGCGATGAGGTCTTCGGCGTGGCGGATGAACATGGTGCCGGGCTTGCAAACCGGAAGTGGATCAACTTCCTTGCCCAAAGCAAGTAAAACGACCGCCGCGGGTTGGTTTTGCCCTGCGCCTTCCGCAAGACGAACCCAAGCGGGAAAACGCGGATTAATTTCGATCAGATAGTAGATCCCGTCTTGTCCTTTGATCGCTTCGAGTTCGCAGGGCCCGCGCCATTTGAGGATGCTGATCACTTTCTCTGCAAATGCGTCGAGACCGGCATTTTTGACCACGACTCCACCGAAACCCTTGCCTTTGTCCGTGATGACCAGTTTTTTCTGGGGAACCATACCCAGCATGCCGCCCTTGCCGTCACCAACGATCACAATGTTAAATTCCTCGCCGGGAACGATTTTTTGAAATATGATGGGTAAGCCCCAGCGGGATTGGATATCATAATAGTGTTTTAGAGCTTCCTCGGGATTGCGAGCTTTGAAAGCCTCGTAATATCTGCCCTTGACCATGAGCGGATAGGGTATCTGATCTGATATTTGGTAGATCTGAGAGGGATCGCTCACGAGTATCGTCTGAGGCACAAAGATGCCCTTGGGTGGAAAGAATCCGGCGAGCGCGGTCTTGTCTCTGAGCAAAAAACCTCTTTCGTCCGTGATATAGCAATGGACACCACGGTTTTTCAGCTCCTGCTCCAGACGGATGAAGAGGATGATCTCCGCGTCGAGGGTGGGGATGATCACATCGATTTTTGTCTTGCTCAGGATATAATCGATGCGGCTCATAAAAGCTTCCGCACCGGTGGAAGGATATGGCATCTGGTAGATCTCGTCCGCGAGACCTTCCAGATAGATTCCGGATTCCATCGAATCATAGACCAGACCGATGATCTTGCCCTTGAATCCGGCATTTCGGATACTGCGGATAACAGGAACCCCGGGTTGGGGATTGTCGCCGGTTTTGAGACCGCTGACGGCGATCACGACATCGAGCGTGGAAAGATCAGGATTCATCGCAGCGCCCTAAAAATCGATCAGATCGAGGGATTCGAGCATCAGGACATAGTGTTCGAAATCGCTGTTGAAATGATCTTCGCTGATTTCATACTCATCAAGGATCTTTGTTCTTATCTCACTTTTCCCCAATCCCTGGCTGAGGTATTTCAATATCTTGAGCCCGGTCTCGTTGACCGTGTAGCTGCTGCCGCTTCCGGGATCGAATACAAAGCCATTGTCGTTCATTGCAAGGTCTTTTAGTTTGTCGGTATTCATCTGAAACCTCTTTTTGCATCACATATATTTTGGCTAAAATCTATACATTGGGAAACGGAATATACTGCACGATTTAACCGTTCTTCTCAATACAGCAAAAGATAAGCCAACCTACAGGAATGTTTGTATTTTTGCCTTATTTGTTGCGGATGAAGTGTTTGGAATCGCCCCACTGATTATATCCGACAGTCTCGCCGATGCTGTGAATGCGGTTTTCGAGGCAACATCTGCACTGGGTTGCGTTTTCGTCCATGCAGGGTTTTCCATCATAGAGTTGATAGCCTTCGCGGTATTTGGTATCCGTGAGATTGGGCATGATGATGTTTGCCCCGGCGAGCAGCCCCAGCTCCCTGCCGGTGGGCATCAAAGCCTGTAAAGCGGTGGTGGACGCGATATTGACGTCTTTGAGAGCGATGCGGCAGACGGCGATCATTTTCAGGGCGTTTTGAAGAGCTTTGTCCTGATCGTATTGTTCCGAAAGATGTCCCAACGGTGTGTCATGATGAGGAATGAAGGGTCCCATGCCCAGCATGTCGATATCCTCATCATAGAAGAAAAGAATATCGTCGGCAAGGTCTTCCACCGTCTGTCCCGGCAAGCCGATCATCACTCCCGTGCCTACTTGATAACCGACTTTTTTGAGAACACGGAGACAATTCACCCGATGCTCAAAAGAATGATCCGCCGGGTGGAGGGTCTTGTATAACACCGGATTACTGGTTTCGATCCTCAACAGATAGCGGTGTGCCCCGGCATCAAACCATCTCTGATAAACCTCTTCGCTCTGTTCGCCAAGGGAAAGCGTGATTCCCAATTCTGAATTGGATAGCTCTTTAATGGAAGACACAAGTTCGGTGATAAAATCCGTGTACCATCTGTCCTCACGTTCGCCGGATTGGATGACGATGGAACCATAGCCCTGTTCCCAACACCACTTTGCCTCGGCAAGGACTTCCTCTTTATCAATGAGATAACGTTCCACTTTGTCGTTGCCGGCACGGATTCCGCAATAATAGCAGTCTTTGGCGCAGATGTTGCTCAGCTCGATCAAGCCTCTATAATAGACGTTCGTGCCGATGTTTTCTTTCTTGATTTCATAGGCGCGGCGATACAAAGCATTGATCTCTTCGGGGTCTGTGATGTTCAGAAGCCTGATCAGTTCATCGCGATCGGGTCTCATTTGCTCACTCTTTTTGCCCAATCGGTATGCAGGGTTTCAGCCTTATTCAATTGCTCCGCGGTGAGTTTTATCGCCAGTTCGTCACGATGTTTCTCAAAGAGCGCCAGATCTTCAGTATTGCAATTATGAGCAGCAAGGCGAAAGAGAGCGTATGCTTGCACGACGTCTTTGGAAACGCCATGTCCAAGATTGTAGCAAACTCCGAGGTTGTGTGCAGCGGATAAATTACCTTGTTCGGCTGCCATTCGATACCATTTCACAGCTTCCGAGAGGTTCTTTTTCACGCCCTCGCCATTGTATAAACTGTCTCCCAGATAGAGCTGCGCCATTGCGTGTCCCTGTTGTGCAGCTTTTTGATACCATTTGACTGCTTCGCTTTGATTCACTTTTGTACCGGATCCCCAATAATAGCAATTGGCAAGGCAAAACTGCCCCTCGGGATTACCCAGGGTGGCGGCTCGGGAATACCATTGAAACGCTTCTTGCTCATTCACAGGGATCCCGTCTCCGGTATTCAGACAATTTGCCAGGTTGAGCTGCGCTTCAATATGATCTTGTCCCGCTGCGAGGCGATACCAATGCGCTGCTTCCGCGCGATTGAGGGTGATTCCCAAACCGTAGAATGCGCAAACGCCAAGGAAAAATTGTGCCTCAGGACTACCGTTGGCTGCCGCCTGACGATACCACTTCAGCGCTTCGGATCCATCCTGCAACACACCGTTGCCGTTGCTGTAATTTTGCGCCATCAGAAACTGTGCCAAACTGTCCCCCTGTTTGGCACGATTCAGCAGGTCGATCAGCTCTTTGGGGTTGGCGCGCAATACCGGGATAAAGCACACCCCGACTATTAGTAGTATATGCAATTTATTCACTTAGGAACTACCTCATTAAAATTTATTGTCTATGCCGCCAATCTTTTGAAACTGCATAAGTTGTCAAACTATTTTTCAGGATTTTTTTCACAACCCTTAAGTAGCTGCATCACAGTATATTGAACTTCGTGTATGGCGAATTGAACGGCATTCATGAGTACCCGACATGAATTATTTTCTTGCCAAAATAGCGCCCCTGATTAGATTGGTTAGTGAATGCTTACTTACACAAGGAACGAATGATGGAAGTTACTAAAAGACAAATGGATATCGTTGAGGCAGCGATCTCGATCATTGCCAATCAAGGATACCGTGAACTCACTACCAAGAATCTGGCGCAGCATATCGGCGTCACCGAAGCAGCGCTATATCGTCATTTTGTGAGCAAAAACGCATTGATCAGCAAGATCCTTGATTATTTCGAGCAGGTTTCCCAAGATGTCATCCAGAAGATCAACCGATCGCAGGCAAGCCCTTATGAGCGGGTGCGGATGTTTGTCATGAACCGGTTTCAGCTATTCATTTCAGACCGCGATCTCGCCAAGGTGATGTTTTCCGAAGAGCTTTTCAAAAGCAATCCCACCCACGCGGAGCACATGCAAAAGATCATGCACATTCACCGCAGCGAAGTAATGGGATTTTTGATCGAAGCGCAAATCAAAGGCGAGGTCGATCCCGCTCTCGATCCTCAACAGATATTCCGCATCATAGTCGGCGCCATGCGCTTGACGATCACTCAATGGAATCTTTCCAATTATGCTTTCGACCTCATGGAAGAGGGCGATAAACTGATGAATACAATAAAACACATGATAGAGGTAAGAAAATGAAAAGACAGATCATCAAGATCGACGAAGACAAGTGCAACGGCTGTGGAAACTGCATCACCGGTTGTCACGAAGGCGCCATCCAATTGATCGACGGCAAAGCCAGACTGATTAGCGACCTGTTTTGTGACGGCTTGGGAGCGTGCATCGGAACCTGTCCTGTGGACGCCATCACCATCGAAGAACGGGAAGCGGAGCCTTATAGCGAAGCCCTCGTGATGCAGCACATCATTCCACAAGGGGAAAACACCATCAAAGCCCATCTGAAACACATGAAAGATCACGGTGAAATGGGCTTTTACAACGAGGCTATACTGATCCTCAAAGACAAAGGCATGGACATCGAAGCCCTCAGCAAGGAAGAAACCATGGCTTGCGGTTGCTCAGGAGACCATGCCAAAAGCATCGAAAAGAAATGTGCAAATAGCGATCCGGCAGGCTCGGTGGATTCCGAATTGCGTCAGTGGCCTGTGCAGCTTCATCTGCTCAATCCCGCTGCGAACTACTTTGAAAACGCGGATCTTTTGATCTCCGCAGACTGCGTTCCCTACGCCTATGGCGATTTTCACCGCAGATTCCTCAAAGGCAGGATCGTCATCACCTTCTGTCCCAAGCTTGATAAAGACATCGAACGCTATGTGGACAAACTGGCACAGATATTCACCCTTCACAAGATCAAATCCGTCACCATTGTCCGCATGGAAGTTCCCTGCTGCGGTGGCACAGAGATCATTCTCCAAAAAGCTCTTGAAAAAGCGGGTAAAATGCACTTTGTCAAAATCAACGTCGTTTCCGTCGATGGAAACATCATCTAAGGGAGATACCATGAACAGTAATATATGGAATAAAGCCGTTATCGTGCTGGATAAAAACGGCATGCACGGCACCAAAATCTACAGCGCGCCCGAGGGTGAGATCATCCACTTGATGCTTGAACCAGGAGCTCATCTCAGCGCACATATCACTCCCGTAAACGTAGTTTTCTACGTGCTGGAAGGCAGTGCCACGCTCACGATCGGAGACGAGGTCAAAACCTTTGAAAAAGACGCTCTCGTCGAGAGCCCCAAGGACATTCCCCATGCCGTCACCAACGACGCGGACACCGTTCTGCGCCTGCTTGTCATCAAAATACCAAAACCATAAAATAAGGAGAAAACCCATGAGCATGTTCTGTTATCAATGTCAGGAAACTTCCCGTAACCTCGGCTGCACAATGCGCGGAGTTTGCGGAAAGCCAGACACCCTTTGTCACTATATGGATCTCTTGATCCACACACTGAAAGGCTTGGCACACGTTTCTGCCGGTCTGCTGAAAAAAGGCGTCTATCATTCCGAAGATTCCCTTTTCGTGATGCAATCCCTCTTCATTACCATCACTAACGCAAACTGGGACGAAGCACACATCATTGCCGCCATCACCAAAGCCATCGAATTGCGGGACAAACGCAAGGACGAGCTTTGCGAAATCCTCGGCGGAGATTGCGAAACCTGTCCCGATGCCGTCACTTTCAAGGTCAAACCTGAAGATTATCAGACTTTTGGTCAGAAGGTCGGCGTCCTCGCCACCGAAAACGAAGACGTCCGTTCACTGCGTGAGACCATTATCTATGGCGTCAAAGGCATCTCCGCCTATGGCGATCATGCCGCTATGCTCGGTTATTTTGACGACGACGTCAACCAATTTGTCATGGAAGGCATTGCCGCAACGATCAACGATTCGTTGTCCGCGGACGACCTTGTCGCTCTGGTGCTCAAAACCGGTGAGTATGCCGTCAAAGTGATGGCTCTGCTGGACAAAGCCAACACCGAAACCTACGGTCATCCGGAGCCCACCAAAGTCTTTCTCGGAATCGGCAAAAACCCCGGGATCATCGTCAGCGGACACGATCTCAAAGATTTTGAAGAGCTGCTGGAACAGACCAAAGACCAGGGCGTGGACATCTATACCCACAGCGAAATGCTGCCCGCCCACTACTATCCCGCTTTCAAGAAATATCCGCATCTGATCGGAAACTATGGCTCCTCATGGTGGCATCAGCTCGAGGATTTTGAGAATTTCAACGGCGCCATTCTGATGACCACAAACTGCATTGTTCCCCTGCGGGAAAAGAACACCTATCTGCCCCGGTTCTTCACCACCGGCATGACCGGATATCCCGGTGCCAAACACATTCCCGATCGCAAACCCGGCGGGAAAAAAGACTTCTCAGAACTGATTGCCGCTGCCAAAGCATGCCTTCCTCCCAAGGAACTTGAAACCGGATATATCACCGGCGGATTCGCGCATCACACAGTATTGTCATTGGCGGACAAGATCGTGGACGCAGTCAAAAGCGGAGCGATAAAACAATTCGTCGTGATGGCAGGATGCGACGGACGCATGCCCAGCCGCAAAATCTTCACCGAGATCGCGCAAAAACTTCCCCAAGACACAGTCATTTTGACCGCAGGCTGTGCCAAATACCGCTATAACAAACTCGATCTTGGCGATATCGGTGGCATCCCGAGAGTGCTGGACGCCGGTCAATGCAACGATTCCTATTCCCTTGCCGTGATCGCTCTTAAACTCAAAGAAGCCTTTGGCTTGGACGACGTGAACAAACTTCCGCTTTCCTTCGCCCTCGGCTGGTATGAACAAAAAGCCGTGGCTGTGCTTCTGGCACTGCTTTTCCTCGGATTCAGGAACATCAAGGTCGGACCCACCGTCCCCGGATTCCTCTCCCCAAACGTCGCCAAAGTGATCATCGATACCTTTGGCTTGCAAGTCACAAGCAATGCCGATGATGACGTAGCTGCCATCATTGGCGCCTGATAGTACCCAAGCAAACTAATAAACGGGTGAACAGGTGATGCTGCACCCGTTTTTGTTGTGATGGACGTTGGACACAGTTTCCACAGAGATGATATGTATATTCATATAGGTATTGAAATTACGATCATGACATATCAATGGGATCCGTATGACAAGATATTCCTGACAGCGCCATTGGAACAGTCCTGATGCACCGATCAAAATGGATTCATGCTCAGTAATGCCGTAAATTATCCATAGAGGTCAAAAAATTGATCAATTATCGGGAAATCCAGCGTTCACACCGCATGGATTCCACTCGGTGCTTATTGTAATCAAATCTATTTCAGCACTTTTTTAGAAGTGTCAATAAAGATTGGCATAATACGAATTCCAACCCTCCTGTTATCCTCACAACGTTTCTCTTGAACAGTTTTAATCTTTAATCTCGATTCGCCATAAGCAGCGGGAATCAGTTCTATCTCCTTCCCTTTAGGCATGTTTGAATACTTTGTGATGGCATCAATAACACTTAATGATCTTTTTAAGGACAGGTCATAGTTATATTCTGGACTTCCCATTGTGTCCGTGTGACCCTCAATAACAATAGTATAACGCGTATGTCGGTCGTTTTTCGACATGTAATCATCAAGGCTTTTTCCTAACTTTTTTGCAAATGTATTACCTTGCTCTTTTATGTCATGTTTCCCAAAGTCAAACAACAACGATTCAGGTATCTCAAGTCGATGTGATGCGTTATCCCAAACGAGATCAAGGGAATTGGTTATCGCCTTAAGATCATCAATGTCCTTTTGAACTGCCTCAGATGTCTTGCGAACACTCGTATAATAGATAGCAAACAGGATCAGAAAAATGAAGAAGAGAGACGCGAATATATCCACAAAACTTGGCCAATAGTTTAATTCGCTTCTATTGTCGGAGTCCATGATTACTTCCCTTTCCCGGTAATCTTTTCCCATACGGTTCGGTGTTTTATATTTTGCTCGATCTTTTTTGATATCTCTGTCAATTTCCAAACGAGGTCATTCAAGTTCCTAAGCAACCCTTGATTGCGATCTGCCAGTGTTTTCAATTCCCTCAGTGTATCAGGATCGTAGTAATAGAGATCTACCTTGGTCTCTCCACGTTGGATACCCTCAAACAGAGACCTTAAATCCCGATCATAGTCGGTAAAGCTTGTTGTCATTATGTTATGGAAATTTTGCGAGTTCTCAATGAAGGAACGCAGTAAATCGTTCATATCATTTGTAAATCTGCTCAAAACATTTGGTATATCTGCAACCTGCTCACTCACGGCGATGGGATCGAGATTGTATTGCTCCGGTTTCTTGGCTTCGATATAGCCGGTGATGTGAGCCTTGCCATCCCAGATCCGAAAATCCGGATTTCCGGCTTCGGTAGTCTTGGGCAGGATGCCCACTTCGCATTTGCTGATCATCTTTTGCCCGGCATAGGCATCGATCATGTCCTTCAGACAGTGATAGAAAGATTCTTCCCTGCCGTCACCACGGTTGATGATCTTCTGCAGATCACTCATGTATGTATCCAGTATCTGTTTCCTCAATTTGCTACCCCATCGTTGCTAAATATCCATGAGAGGCAAGCTCCCATGAGAGGGATATTCAGTCAACGTTTTTTTGTGAGGGGTAGGTGTGTTTTGTTCGGGGTGTATCTAACAATAAGTCACCAGAGGATTAGTCCGTCAGGACGGTACTATAATAGCACGGGGTGGAGCGAATGCGGAACCCCGTGACATTAATCCCCACTACCTCTTGAGTCCGGTAGGACGGCACAAACGGGTAGAGCATCCTTGCTTATGGGAAGCTTATGTTGTCAATCCAAGCACAATCACTACCGGAATTTACTGTATCATCCTTCATATATGTCCACTTGAATATCCTGGTTCCAGCTGATACAGAATATGTAACAGATGACCAATAAACTTCGCCGGACCATCTGGCTTTCTCAACTCCGTCAATGTAAAAAATAAGATAATCATAACTCAATTCAGATGATACTTTTCGGTAGAAAGTTATATTGCCGGAAGAACAGCTCTTCGATATCTGGATTGATGTTATGCCATTATGGAGAATAGCTCCCGATTTCGCAGAATAAATGCCAGCATAAACATTCGATCCGGTTATAATTGACCATGGATTAGCCGATGAGTTATTCCAAGGTAGTGCACTGAAGCTTCCGCTTTCGAAACCCTCAAAACTGAATTGACTTATAGTGTATATTGATGAAGAAACCGGGCTATCAGTCCACCCAGTCTTGAAAGCTTTTGCTTTAAGCGTAGTCGTAACTGAAATAGTGATTGGTGATGAATATAACGCTGATGAGGAAGTGGGGTCACTGCCGTTGGTAGTATATCGTATTGAAGAGCCACTTGTCGCACAGCTGATTGACACATATTGTGTCGAACTATATGTTCCTCCAACCGGGCTAAACGTTGGTGTTGCCACTTGACTACTTGAGTTAATTGTATAGTATGCAGAATTGATGGCACTTTCAATCCAGCCAGTCATGAAAGCCTTAGCTTTAAGCGTAGTCGTAACTGAAATAGTGAATGGCGAAGAATATAACGCTGATGAGGAAGTGGGGTCACTGCCGTTGGTAGTATATCGTATTGAAGAGCCACTTGTCACACAGCTGATTGACACATATTGTGTCGAGCTATATGTTCCCCCAACCGGGCTAAACGTTGGTGTTGCGACTCTCAGATTGTAAACAGCTGAACCTACAGGACTATCAGTCCACCCAGTCTTGAAAGCTTTTGCTTTAAGCGTAGTCGTAACTGAAACATTGATAGGTGAAGAATACAATGCTGATGAGGAAGTGGGGTCACTGCCGTTGGTAGTATATCGTATTGAAGAGCCACTTGTCACACAGCTGATTGACACTGATTGCGTAAAATTATATGTCCCTCCAACCGGGCTAAACGTTGGTGTTGCTACAGTCAGGTTATAAACTGCTGAACCAACAGAGCTATCCGGCATGCCTGCTTTAAAAGCCTTAGCTTTAATCGTAGTTGTAACTGAGACAGCGATTGGTGTAGTATACAATGCTGATGATGAGTTGGGATCACTGCCGTTGGTAGTATAACGTATTGAAGAGCCACTTGTCGCACAACTGATTGACACAGATTGCGTAGAATTATATGTCCCTCCAACCGGGCTAAACGTTGGTGTCGCGACTGGACTGCTTGAATTAATAGTATAGGTCGATATATTAATATTACTATCACTCCAAGCAGATTTATACGCTTTGGCCTTGAGGGTTGTAGTCGAGTTAACAATAACCGGAGATGAATAGATTGCTGAGTATGGTGATGGATCATCCCCGTTTAGTGTATAACGAATAGTTGCACCACTGATTGCACATCCAATCGATACTGATTGTGCTGATGTGTAGGTTCCGCCAATTGGATTAAACGAAGGCATTGGGAGTTTCAAGATATATGAAAATGTTGAAGTGCTACTCGATGTCCAGGATGAATAAAAGGCCTTAGCTTTTACTATAGTGCTAGCAGATACTTGAATTGGGGCAATATACATTGTGGCTTCTAAGGACGGCTCCTGACCATCTGTTGTATAACGGATCTGCGCATTATAAGTTGAGGATGATAGACTTACGCTCAAAGGGGTTGAGTAGGTTCCTCCAATGTATGACGCAGAAACTGGGGCAACAGCAAACTTATAGTCAGCAGTTACTACTTCACTGGGGAATTTATATTCTTCGTATGACCTGAGTTTGAGTAATGTGTTTTGGTTTATTTCAATCCACTGTGTATATAACATGGATGAAGGAGTTGGGATAGTTCCATCTATAGTGTAGTAAGTTTTCGTTGCATTGTTTGCCTGAGCTACGGATACAATTTGTTTGTTATAATATGTGCCACTGCCATTACTCAGCTGTGGAGCTCGAGTTATTTCTATGGTCCTGTCTTCACAGCTACCCAACGTGATAATAAAAACACATATTACCAGACCCATCAAGACATTACTGATTCTTAGTTTCATAATAAATCTCCTAGAGTTACTTGAGAAAGCCAAGGCTTGGAGTGTTAAGCCCCAGTGAAATAAACAGGTAATTTTTATCTAATGCAAAATTGCTAATTGGAAATGCGGAATTGTCCGTATATAAGGCATTATCACCATTTTGAAACCACCCGCCCTCACTGACAAATTGACTACGTAGCCCTACTGCTAAAAATACTCCTCGATCAAACCTTTTATATCCAGAAACAAAAGTACATGACACTTCTGTAAATACCTGGGTCCAGTCATCGAATCGATATTCATCAGGGTTTGAATAATACTCATATCGATTATTACTAACTATGTAACGATACAAGGGCTTTTGCCATGAAACACCAGTTTTGGCCTGAATACCGATTGATGATTTACGTGATAAAGCAGCTCCGGTAAGGCCAACATTTGCGCTAATCCAGTTAAACATAAATCCGTGAGAGTCAATGCCGTGAATACGAGTTTGTAAATACGATACATCCTCAAACACATTTATGCCCACTGATGCGTAAGACTGTGTTCTGGCATTTAGTGGTATCATGTATTTAATCTCGATTGCGGTGGCGGATAATGAGCTAGTTACCGTACCAGATCTCGTGCCGTAATATTGCCTATAATATACATTGTCGACTAGGGTGTAATGGAATCTGGAAAAATGAGTTTCGCTATCAGCATCAAAAGGATTCTCGTCAGTATTACTATCCGCAAACTTATTACTCCTTGTCGAAGATGCTATCACAGCCTCATCTTTCTTTAGTTTATCCTTGCTCTTTTCCTTCTCTTTCACAGTGATCTCATTTTTACTTTTTTTATCCTTTTTTTTGGATTCCCCGTCACGAGAATAGAGGCTTATTTGAATCTCCTCACTTCTTCCTGTTATTACAGCATCGACTAAACGAATTGATACTGGCATAGACGTGCATATGGACCTAACATCTGAGATCGATTCTTGCAATACTCCCACGGATTTTTGAACATTGGCAAGAACTTTGGGGATTTTGAGCACACTGAGCTTTTTTGCCTCAGATGGCAGCGAAGTTGAGTTACTAATGAGCTGTTGAATCTCTGAGCCTATATACTCAACATCCGTACTTAAATCCTGCATTTCTCGTTTGCATTCAGATAGGTGGCCTTGTAACACTTCAATATTATCCAAAGAGAGAATTGATATAAATCCTGATGTGTTAAGTGTTAAATTGCCCTCTGTTTTTGAATATCTTGCATAAGCACTGTCCGCAGCTGCGGAGTAAGACAATCCGCTAATGCACCGATTATAATCTTCCGGGTCATTCATGATCCACACCAAGTATGAGTTTACCCGATTGATCTTCTGTTTGATAGTAGAGACCCTTTCTCCAACACTCTCGACATTGCCAAAAAATTCATTAATCTTTTGATTCCCGGTGTCCTCCACTGCAAAACATACTCCAGAAAACAAAACAATTACCAAAGATAGCGCTGCAACTCTATGCATACCAACCTCCATTGAATCATTATTTGCATCTTATTTTTTCCCATCGATCTGCAAAGCAAGTTTGCAAACACAGTTATGATGCAGTTTAATACCATAAGTTTGGCTCCTTTTATTAACAACATGACCACTGGCACCTACAAATAAGTAGCGTAATATCCTGTCAAGAAAAAGTTATTTTTTGAGAATATATGAAAGTCGAGACTGTTCAAAACCCATCACCATTCTACGCTGCTTTATCCGAGCACTATGGAGACTCAGTGATCTTTAGTGTTGCCAATCATTATTGTCGCAGAAGCGCAGGATGCCGATCCTACGGAGGGAAAAACCTCTCAGAGAGAATTTACGCTTTCGTAGCAACGGGACACCTTCCCCCTTAGCATTACGGAATCAATACGGAGTCAATACGGACTAAGTCCGTATTGACTCCGTAATGCTCTCGGGGAAGAGAACCCTTTCACAGCGCCAACTTCAGGACATGAATATATCTTAAGCAGCTATGAATATATGACATTATATGATTATAAGTTCGGTCTATACACTCAGGCTCCGGCAGAATGATCAAGATCACAAAAACCATATACCGGCAGCAGCTTGATCCGACACGTGAAAAGATCGGAAAAACTGCGGTTTTAAGCGGGCGATGGAGGCACGAGCCACTTTTGTCTTGACAGGAAAGTGAAATTTCATTGTTGTTGACTTATGGAAAAGTAGCACTCGGTTATCGAAGCAGAAATGCTTAATATATCTAATAACCCGGTTTTTTGCGAAAGAAAAATCGAGAGCCCTGTGCCGATATTGACCAAGAGAAAATGTAAGTAAATAATACTAATATAAAGAGGTTGCAATGTCCAAGCAATCCCACTTGGCAAAAACGATCAAGCTGGATGATACCCTACCGCCCGACCCAGTTTTCGAAAGCGGTATCCGCCGCGCGCCTGATCGACGCTTGTCGCTCAGTGATGCTGAAACGGCTCTGGCAGTCAAGAACGCCTTGCGTTATGTTCCAAAACATCTGCATTCAACCCTTGCCCCCGAATTTCTATCAGAGCTGAAAACCATGGGCAGGATTTATGGGTACCGCTATCGTCCCTGTGGAAGGATCTCCGGCAAACCGATCGACGAATATAAAGGAATCATCTCCGCCCGCGCGATGCAGGTGATGATCGATAACAATCTGGATTTTGATATTGCGTTATACCCTTATGAACTTGTCACATACGGAGAAACAGGGCAGGTCTGTCAAAACTGGATGCAGTATCAGTTGATCAAGAAATACTTGGAAGTGATGACCGAGGAGCAAACCCTCGTGGTCCAGTCCGGTCATCCCTTGGGCTTGTTTCCCTCTTCCAAAAACGCTCCGCGGGTGATTTCCACAAACGGTCTCGTGATCGGAAAATGGGATAATCCGGAAGAATTCAAGCGTCTCACTGCATTAGGCGTGGCGAATTATGGACAAATGACAGCCGGCGGATGGATGTATATTGGTCCGCAAGGCATCGTGCACGGTACCTATATCACGCTTTTGAACGCCGGCAGAAAGTATCTCGGCATTCCAGCGGATAAGGATTTGAGCGGGATTCTATACATATCTTCAGGTCTTGGAGGGATGTCCGGAGCCCAACCCAAAGCAGTGGAGATCGCCGGTGGGATTGGGATCATCGCCGAAGTCGATTTCAGCAGGATCGAGACTCGTCACGCACAAGGTTGGGTGGGCAAGGTAGCATCCGATCTTAGGCAAATTTTCAATCTTGTTGACGAGTATCGCAAAACAAAAAAATCCCTTTCCATTGCCTATCACGGCAATATCGTCGATCTGCTTGAATATGTGGACAAACACGATATCAAGGTGGAGCTCGTTTCCGATCAAACGTCATGCCACGCTGTCTATGATGGTGGATACACTCCCGCCGGAACGAGTTTTGAACAAGGACGCGAGCTCATCGTCAGCGATCCCGAAAAGTTTAAACATCTTGTGGATGAATCGCTTATCCGTCACTATCGGGTGATCAAAAATCTCACCGAAAAAGGGGCAAGATTCTGGGATTATGGAAATAGTTTCATGGCTTCGGTTTTCGATGCCGGAGAACATCGCATCGCCAAAAACGGAATCAATACTTTCGATGGTTTCATCTGGCCTTCCTATGTGGAGGACATCATGGGACCGATGTGTTTTGATTTTGGTTATGGTCCTTTCCGTTGGGTCTGCCTTTCGCGTAAGGACGAAGATTTAAGGAAGACCGATCTTGCCGCGAAAGATCTAATCGATCCAAACCGCAATTCAATGGATCGGGACAACTATCATTGGATCAGCGGTGCAGAGGAGAATAAACTCGTCGTCGGAACCAAGGCTCGCATCCTGTATGCCGATGAAGCAGGCAGGATCCGCATTGCATTGAAATTTAACCGGATGATCCGCGAAGGAGCTATCGGGCCAGTGATGTTGGGACGTGATCATCACGATGTTTCTGGAACTGATTCCCCTTATCGTGAAACTGCCAATATCCGCGATGGGAGCAACGTCATGGCAGAAATGGCGACGCACTGCTTTGCCGGAAACGTAGCTCGCGGAATGAGCCTCGTGGTGCTTTCCAACGGAGGCGGAGTAGGAATCGGACGCAGCGTCAACGGTGGAAACGGAATCGTCCTCGATGGCAGTGAACACATGGACAATGTGATCAAAAGCGCTCTGTCCTGGGATGTCATGGGTGGTGTGGCAAGACGCAACTGGGCAAGAAATCCAAATGCAATGGAGACATCGTCAAAGTGGAACGAAACGCATGAAGACGAGGGGTTTATCACTATTCCGGCAGAGATCGATGAAGAGATGATCGACGCTCTGATGCAGAGTAAAAAATTGCAATAAAAGGAGACGAAGATCGCATGTTGAGTCACTTCATCAAACTAATGAAAAACGAAGGGATCGCGGATAGCGTGATCCGCACCTTCAGCGCTTATTATCAGGAATTGGAAAAAGGAGAGCGAGGCTTGGTGGGCAAGGACATGATCACTCCGCCATCGCCGCAAAATGTTGTCAACTATGACGATATCAGCGAACTCCGCAACCAGGGCATCCTCAAAAACATTGCCATGATCAAGCTCAATGGCGGGCTTGGAACGAGCATGGGTCTCAGCAAGGCAAAATCATTACTTCCCGTCAAAGGCAATATGACCTTTTTGGATATCATCGTTCGCCAGATATTGGCACTGAGAGCGAGAACTGGCTATGATATTCAGTTGCTATTTATGAATAGCTATTGCACCGAAAAGGACACTTTGGATTATTTGAAAAAATATCCTGACCTCACGCGCAGCGATCTGCCGCTCTCCTTTATGCAAAACAAGTTTCCCCGCATCCGGCAGGACGATCTCAAACCCTTTGAATCCAAGGACAAACAGCAAATGTGGAATCCGCCCGGACATGGAGACATCTATGCTGCTTTGTGCGTTTCCGGTCTTTTGGACAAACTCATAGACCGTGGCTATCGCTATGCTTTCGTCTCAAATTCGGATAACCTCGGTGCGACTATCGATACCGCCATACCGGCATTCATGGAAAAGCAGGGAATTCAATTTCTCATGGAAGTCTGCAAACGTAGCGAAACAGACAAAAAGGGCGGTCATCTTTGCGAGGACAAGCATAGCCAATTGATGCTGCGCGAGATCGCACAATGCCCTCCCGAAGAGATGGAAGACTTTCAAGATATTGAGCACTATAAGTATTTCAATACCAACAATCTGTGGATTGATCTAAAAGCCTTGCAATGGAATCTGATCGCCGGAGACGGGATCATGCTGTTGCCGCTTATCATCAATCCCAAAAACGTGGAAGACACTCCTGTCTATCAGCTCGAAACCGCGATGGGAGCGGCAATCGGCGCTTTTGGAAAGAGCATGGCGCTCTTGGTTCCAAGGCAGCGTTTTGCCCCGGTGAAGAAAAACACCGATCTCCTGGCAATCTGGTCTGATGTCTATGAACTCAACGACCAATATCAGATTCAGCTCCGGCGCGGTCTCTCATCGCCACCAAGCATTGATCTGGATGAAAACTTCTATGGCAGCATCGACCAGCTGTTGGAGCGTTTCAAGGACGGCGTGCCGAGTCTTATCGATTGCAAGTCCTTGAAACTTGAAGGAGATATCAGTTTTGGCGATGATGTGATTTGCGAAGGTAGGGTCAGCATCATCGCAGGAGAGAAGATTCATTTGAAGAGTCGTCTGCTCGCAGGTGATATCAGATATTAACTGTAAAAAACGGGATGGAAGTATGACATCAAAAACTGTAAAAATCAGGCTGGGGATATTCATCACGCTGGGATTGGCTTTGCTGGCGACCTTCTTTGCCGTCGTGGCAGGAAATCGGCTCATCCAAAAGCGGGATATCTATTACATCCAGTTTGAAAACTACTCCGTATCGGGTCTGCAGGTCGGCGGAACGGTCAATTATCAAGGGATCAAGGTTGGTCGCGTTGAGCAAATCAAGATCGATCCCAAGGACATCACCAAGATCATTATCACCATCAGCGTGGATCGCGGAACCCCGATCAAGTCTGATACCGAGGCAGTGCTCGTCGCTGTTGGTATCACGGGAATCAAAGCAGTCGAGATTCGAGGCGGCTCAAACGAAGCCAAGCTTATGAATCCTAAGACTTTTATCAAATCCGGCACTTCCATGTTTGACGACATCACGGACAAAGCAATGTCCATCGCGGAAAAGGTTGATGAGATCGCTGCCAATATCAGCAGCCTCACCGATGAAGAAAACCGCAAGAACATCGCCGCGATACTGAACCAAACCAGCTTGTTGTTGTATGACACCAGGACAAATCTTTCGTCCACGCTCGCCAGCCTGAATGAGATCGCACGCAACACAGCGGAAGTGACTGCCGGATTGGGAAACAATTTGGATAAATTGACCGATAATTTGACCAAAAACTTGGATAACCTCACAAACTCCACGACCGGAAGCATTGACGCCCTTTCCACAGCCACGATTGCCAATCTGAACACCGTGACTGTGAGCACCACCCGCAATCTGGATAGTCTTTCGGCAGTAACCCAAAAAAGCATCGAAGCTATGACGGCAAAACTGGGCAAGGAACTTGATCTGATCAGCCTGAACCTCAATAAATCGATCTCCGACATCAACACCCAAACCTCACTCCTGCTGACCGATACCAGATTTCATTTGAACAACATCGGATCGCACAGCGATGAGCTGATTCTTTCCACCACCAAGCAGATCACGGAAATCACCATGAATATCAACCGGTCTCTGGATCGGGTGCATCTGCTTTTCGCCTCGGGTGAATTTGAATCCCTGCTGCGCAATGTGAATGTGCTTTCCGTCCAGCTTGCCGATGCCAATGTCAAAGGGCTCGTGACCGAATTGGCGACAACGGTCAACCGGGTGGGATCGTTGATCGCAAACATGGACAGGACATTGGTGCGCAGCCGGTCAAATCTGTTGGAAACCATTGAATCTCTGCGGGACGCATCGGAGAATCTGAACGAATTCAGCCGTCAGATATCGGATCAACCCTCAGTCCTGATACGCGGAAACTAAGGGAGGCGGAAATGAAAAACGCCAGAATCATCTTTGCTCTTGCCACGATCATCGTGTCTGCTCTGTTGAGCGGATGTTTTGGAAAAGTGGAACGGGCTGCCACCAATTATTACGTCCTGGACTATAAAAAAGCCACCGAGAATCCCAGCCTGATCATGAAAGAACCTTTTCCAAAAACACTTGAGGTAATGGAAACGGATGTGAACCGCACTTATGCGCGCAACAATCTGGTGATTAAAGAGAATTTCTCCAAAATACGCTATTTGCCCAATGATGTATGGGCAAGCAGGCTCAGCGGCGCGGTTCCGGATTTGATCGTCCAAAGGTTGAGAGCGTATAACATCTTCTCACAGGTAGATCGCAGCACCGGGGACGCGGCGCCCAGCTACTACCTGGATACTGCTATCCATAGCCTGGAAAAAATCGAATCCAATCGACCCCGTGCCTATCTCAGAATCGAGTATTTCCTGCGGGATAGCGGCACCCAGGAATTGCTTTTAACGCACAAAGCGGAGCGATACAAAGATCTCTTCGACGAGAGCATGATCTTCCTGATCCAGTCCTACAACGAAATGATCATGCAGGAGACAGATATCTTTGCTGTCAAGGCAAGGATGTTTTTGGAGGGGAAACCAGTTTTGCCCATCAAGCCAAAAACTGAAATGAGCACACTGGAAGCAATCGTATCTGAATCCGACAGCCAAGCCGCTCTGCAAACATCGGACGGCGAGCTACTATTACAGCTCATTACCAAGTCACAATACGATGTCCGTTTTACCTACGAACAAATTGATGAAAACAGACGCCGCCTGTATAAATCGGAAGGCGAGTTTGGCAAGGAAGTCACGCTGCCGCCGGGACGTTATCGTATATTGGTGGGTGAAGACCAGGAGATTCCGATATACGTTGATGTCAAACCCCAGCTCCGCACCGTAGTGGAAAGTCAATGGGGCGAAATTGTAGTATTGATCATCGATGAACGTCGCACAAATGTCCGGCTTACCTATGACATCTGGAAAAAGACCGTCGATGGCGATGAGTATTATATGTATGGCTCATATACTTCACGGGGCGACGAGGATTTGGGGCAACCGGAAAAGGTCTGGTTGCTGCTACCGGGAACATATATGCTGAAACTTAGCGGGGGCTCATGGAACGATCTGAGGGATTTTGCCACAATTGATGTGAGAGTTGGAGAAAGTAAAGTTATCACCGTGGTGGTCAATCCCAGCGGCGAAAGAAACATGATGGTCGGCGCCGGCGATTTGGGATACAGCGAACTCCTCGGCAGTAGAACATCGATCCACAAAGGCGCTGTGCATGGGAATATCAGCGTTTCTTCAAACAACAACGTTGCGAAGAACGATCCGTCTTTCTCTGTCTCGCTCTCAGGACAGCTCGATAATTCCATCGATGCCGATTATGGCATTTTGCGCTATAATGCCAGAAGCATCTATGATATCGGAATGAATCTCAGCAACGACAGAAACCTGAGGATCAGCCCGGATAATTATTCCTTGAAAAACGTGGTGTTGCTCACTCCCTGGCACAAGAGCGATTACTTCCGCAATTTCTCCTTCTATGGCAGGGCGGACATGAGCACTCATTTCTTTGACGAGACACTATTTTTCCCTTCAAATAAAAACCTGATCATGATCGATGATCTGGGCGACACTCTGTCTATTCATACCGATCAAGACAGATTGAGAACCAAGATCGCCTTCTATCCGATGCGGCTCAAAGAAGGAACCGGGATCACCTATCGCCTGATCTTCAATCCCAAGGTCACTCTCAGCTTACGCACAGGATACGGATGGCAACAGGAAATCAACAATCGATCCCTTACCTTCAATAGAACCGGAAACAGTGCCGTGCCAGGCGATACGCTGATCTACGATACCTATAAAGAATATGTCGATCTTAGCAACCGGGGGATCGAAAGCACGCTGATCCTGTCCGCGCTGAATATCGGGAAGTTCTTTAGTATCAATTCCACCATTGATGTGCTGTTTCCAACCAAGATTGAGGATGGGAACGTGCAGTTCGAAAGCGAAAACCGCATGAACATTCGGCTCTACCGCAATATATCACTGGATATTAATGCAAACATCCAGTATGACGAATCCAAGAAGGATTGGATTGTATGGGACTACAGTTCATTTTTGAGGATGTCCCTATTCTATTGATTTTATGAATGTCCGCATCAGCAATCACACCCTCGTTCTCAGCGGTCATATTGGTCTGCACAATGTGGATCATCTGATCGCGGATGCAACAAAAGCGATCAAAACCGGACACCTGACCCAGCTTGATCTTTCAGGGATAGAGAGCATAGACAACGCGGGTGTGGCAGCGCTTGAGGAGATTATAGTTCTTCTGGAAGAAAAGCAGAAAATCGTGTTGATCTCCCCGCCCGGACCGGAAATAAGTGAGTTGATCGAAACATTCGCATCGGCGAAAGTGAAAGATGTGTTTCCGCCCGAGCCTATTTCATATTTTGAGCGAACCGGACAGGTGCTCCTGACGCGCTTTGATTCTTTCGTCAAGGCTTTGACTCTGGCTTCGGAGATATTCTATTGGTCGATCGTGGCTATATTTGACCGCAGAGCGCAACGCAAAGGCGTTTTCTTACAGCAGGGGACTCAGCTTGGCTTTGATGCACTGCCGATCGTGGCGCTGCTTTCTTTTATCATCGGTTTCATCCTCGCTCTGCAGTCGGCAGTACAATTACGCAATTTTGGCGCTAACATGTTTATCGCCGATCTTTTGGCGGTGACGATGGTCAGGGAGATGGGACCTATGATCACAGCGATCATTGTCGCTGGAAGAAGCGGGTCTTCGATTGCATCCGAAATCGCCACGATGAAAGTGACCGAGGAGCTTGACGCGCTCAAAATGATGGCGCTCAATCCGATTCGCTACGTCGTCGTACCCAAGTTTCATGCCATTACCGTAATGATGCCAATACTGGTGGCATTTTCCATTTTGGTGGGAGAAATGGGCGGAGCGGTCATCGCCATCAGCTATCTTGATCTGAGCCTTGAGACTTTTATGTCTCGCACCATTGATATCATCACTGCCAAAGACCTGATCGTAACATTTGCGAAAAGCACTGTGTTTGCCTGGTTGATCGTTATCATCGGCGCCCACTACGGATTTCAGGTTAGTGGTGGGGCAGAGGGCGTCGGCAAAGCGACTACCGCCTCCGTTGTCGTTTCCATATTTGCCGTCATCATCGCCGATGCTGTTTTTTCGCTGATATACTTATGAGCGAAATCAAAGAACAAGCAATCATCAAGGTTCGCGGGTTGGAAGCCAGATATGGCGAAACTGTCGTCCTCAAAGACATTAACCTGGATATCTTTGCCGGAGAGATCACTGTGATCCTTGGGGGCAGCGGATGCGGCAAAACCACGCTGCTCAAAAACATATTGAGACTTCAAGAACCATATAGAGGCAGCGTGAGTTTTTGGGATGAGGACATCCTCGCTCTCGAAGAAACGAAGTTTGCAGAGGTTCTGAAAAAGATCGGCATGCTGTTTCAAAACGGAGCATTATTAAATTCGATTTCGGTATTTGACAACATCGCGATTCCCTTGGAACAACACACCCGCCTGAGCCGCAGCCTGATCAGTCGTATCATACGAGTCAAATTGGGTTTGGTAGGAATGGAAGACGCGATCTTTCTTCTGCCCTCCGAACTTTCCGGCGGGATGAAAAAACGTGCTGCTCTTGCCCGTGCCATGGCATTGGACCCCAAGATCCTGTTTTGCGACGAACCTTCCGCCGGGCTCGATCCACTCACTTCCGCCAATCTGGACGAGCTGATCCTCAACTTGAAAAAGCAGCTTAAGATGAGTATCGTCGTTGTCACACACGAGCTTGCCTCGATCCATCGTATCGCCGATAAAATCGTCTTTCTTGATTCCGGCAAAATCGTCTTTCACGGCAGTCTGGAAGATGCCAAGCAAGCCAAAATCCCCGTAATCGACACTTTCTTCAATTCAGGTGAATATGAATGGTGAAGTGCCCGGCACGGTACCAAATCTCGCCATCATCGTGGCGATGGATCGCAATAGACTAATCGGAAGGGAAAACCACCTGCCCTGGCATATTCCTGAAGACCTTGCATATTTCAGAGCCAAAACTCTCAGCCACAACGTCTTGATGGGAAGGAATACCTGGCACTCGCTTGGAAAAGCCCTTGAGCGCAGAACAAATATCGTGCTTACGAGGGACACAGATTTCTACATGCCGGGCATAATAGTGTGCCACAGCATCGGCGAAGCAATATCCTTCTGCGCGGGAGACCGGACTTTCGTTATCGGCGGAGCAGGCATCTTCGCACAATTTATTCCGATCGTCGATAAAATGTACATTACAAGAATCGATGCAGAATTTGCCGGGGACTTGTATTTTCCACGATATGATGAGAAAGACTGGAAATTGTTATCTTATGATACCTTGCAGCCAGAATCCGGCTACAAGCTCAGCTTCAGCGAATATTCACGCGAACTAACTTGAAAGGAGATGAATCATGCTAAACTGCGCAGAAGAATTGATCCTAATCGCCATCGACGACGAAAGCGGCGATTTTCACCGTATGACCAGCCTCAATTTCAACCTCGCCTTGGTGGGAGCCCTGCTGGCTGATCTGGGACTCAAGGAACGTATCGACGTCTCCGAAAACTACCTCCACATCGTGGGGGAGGGGCATACCGGTGATCAGGTTCTGGACAACGTTTTGGATGTCCTCAAGGATTGCGAAACCCCCTGCGATACGGGCAAATTGATCAGATACCTCTTTAACACTATGGACAAGCTCAAGGAAAATCTACTTGCCAGCCTCGAGCAGAAAGGCATCGTTGCCTGCCGCGAAAGCAAATTCCTCTGGCTTTTTAACAAGCGGCGCTATCCCGTGATCGACAACCGCGAGGAAATCGAAGCCCTCACTCACATCCGCAAAGCGGTACTCACGGACGATCCCCCCGATCCGAAAGACCTGGCATTGATCGCCTTGATCGATATCTGCGATCTGATGGACAAGATATTTTCCAAAGAAGAACTTCACGCTCGTGCCGAACGCATAGAAATCCTAAGAAATCTTGATTATATCGGTCACGCCGTCCACAAGATCCTAAACGATGTGCAGATAATGATTGCCTCGGCTTTCGTCACCTGAACATGTCAATTTGACGCAGCACCGTAGCCTCACTGCCTCGAGTGATCAGCAGTCACGACAGTCGAGACGGCTGTCATTATGCTTTCGTGTGACGAAGGCTATTTCAGCATTTCAGTCTCGTACATCTCCCCCGGTTTCATCAGCCGGATTGAGTGAGGAACGAGCTCATACAACGCGTAACCTTCATCCGCAGCCTCCGGAAAATAATCATAGACGAAATCGGAGAAATCGGCGATAGTCTTTTTCAAAGCGAGGTCGGTAATCAGGACAGCTTTGGCGGAGATGCGAATATATCCTGAATTCTGCTCTTTCTTGATGTGCAAGAGAGCTTCACAAAGCGGGTTTGACGCAAGTTGGGCGGATTTGGCATCAGTGGTTCCCGTGGCGATCCAAAGCTTGTCCTCAAGGTGCATCAGCGTCATGGGACGTAGGCGGGGTTGACCATTATCACAAGTGGCAAGGTCGGCAGCCATCTTGTCTTTCAGGTATTCTTTGATTGATTCGAGCATTTGGTAAACTCCTTGTTTGTTGTGGTGAAACTGAGTGACATACCTATTTATTCATTCCAGCAGTCATTCCACCGAAGGCTAAAACGGAAATCCTCCCGTCCGCATTCTATTCATTATCAGCATCATACGATAGAACCACCTGAACCTTGTTCAGGCAGAAATAACGCGTAATTAAGTCATTTGACGGAGATCACTTCCTTGACTTCGGGGATTTCTTCTTTGATGATGCGTTCGATGCCGGCTTTGAGGGTCAGGGTCGCCATCGGACATCCTTTGCAGGCTCCGGTGAGGCGGACTTCGACCACGTTGTCTTCACGCACATTGACGAGTTCAACGTCGCCTCCGTCTGCTTGAATGGCGGGACGGATTTTATCCAGAACGGTCTCAATTTTTACTTTGTCGATCATCATGTCTGTTTCCTTTATCGTTTATAGAAAATAAAAAAGTAAGACGCGGTAGCACAATGCCACCGCGTCCATAAATACCAGCCTTATTTGGTAATATCGATGGTCATGGTGTTTCCAGATGGATAGATGAGGTTCATCTGGTTCCCTTCCACAGTGGCGATTTTGATATTACACTCGGCTGTCAGCATATACCAGGATTGATTGTCGGTATTGAATTTCAACTGAACTTTCTCGCCTGCGTTTTCACCGATGATTTCTTCCACTTCGATGGAGTTTTTCTCGATAGTGATTTTGAAAGTTTTACCATCGTTTTGCGCATACTTGACCACTTGTTCACCCGCCTTCATTGCCATGGGATTTGTGCCAGTCCAAAATTCGATCGTGTTCAGGACGATAAAATCAACGCTGGTTGCGGCACCGTAAACAGGCAGGAAAATTAGAATCCAAAAGACCACGTTGTTGATCTATTTGTCTCCAAGTGAACCATTCCACTCATACAGTTTGCGGGTTAGAGTGAAATTGCCATAGCATCCGAACATGCTTACCATCAGAAAGATGGATAGCATCGATAGAATGATCACAGTTCTGAACTTTTTCATAAGTTTCTCCTTGATTTATTTAGTTTCCAATTTATTAGCATCCTGTTTTGTCGTCAAGTAATAAAATGCAGGAATAATTACCAGGGTCAAAAACGACGATACGATGAGCCCGCCGATGGTAACCGTTCCCATCGATTGACGGAATTCTCGCGCGGAAGATCCCACTCCCAAAGCCATTGGCATCATGCCGATCACGATGGAAAGGGTGGACATGATGATGGGTTTCAGTTTGTGTTGTCCCGCTTCCAAAAGGGCGTCGTGGGTGCTCATGCCTTCGCGTCGTTTGGCATTTACGTAATCCAAGATGAGGATGGCGTTGTTGACCACAATTCCGACGAGCATGATCACCGCCATCATGGAAAAGATATTGATCGCCATTCCGGCTAAAAGCAATGATGCGACCACGCCGATCAGCGCCAATGGCACGGTCGCCATGATCAACAGCGGTTGTGAGAAGCTTTCAAGGATCGCCGCCAGGAGCATGTAGGTGAGCAGCACCGCCAATATGAAGGTGCGCATCATGTCGATCACCGTATCGTTCAGCATTGCCGCATCTCCACCCCAAACGATCTGATAACCAGGTGGCAGCGTCAGCTCTTCCAATTGCTTTTTGACCCCGGTTGTGACGTCTCCAAGATTGGCGCCCTTAGCGATGTCTGCGGAGAATTGGATGGATTTGAACCGGTCGCGGTGTGTGATCTTGCTCGTTCCGGCGGAAAAGTCTATATCGGCAAGCTGGGAAAGTAGATAGCTCTCTCCCCGGATCACCACACTGAGGTTTCTGAGCTTATCCGGTGCGTCAACTGCATCGTCTTCGAGAGAGAGTTTGATATCATACTGATTGCCCGCTTCGCGGTATTGGGTAGAGACGAATCCTTCCACCGACGCGCGTAAGGCAAGGGCAAGTTCATAGACAGTAGCGCCCAAGTCCGCCATGCGGTACCGCTTTGGATTGATGGTTATTTCAGCGCGTCTGCTGCGGGTGCTGGTATCCAGATTGATCATACCGGGGCTGTCCTTGATGCGATCGAAGACCACGGATTTAAGCTGTTCGAGCCGTTGGGTATCCTGTCCCTGCAGGAAGAATTCGATTGGAGAGCCTCCCCCACCAAAGCCTTGTGCCACGCCAACTTTGATTCTGCCGTTGGGGATATCCGCAAGCTCTTGGGTGAGCAGATCCATCATATCCGTCGTGGAGCGTTTACGCATTTTTTTATCCACCAGTTTGATTTCGGCGGAGGCTAGATTTGAGCCGCTTTCCAGTATACTCAGGGTGCCGATATTGGTGATGACATGCTCCACTTCCTTGTGTTTTGCAGTGCGTTCGAGGATGGTTTTAAAAACCGCCGAAGTCTCTTCCAGATTATATCCCTGGGGCAATTCCACCGTGATACTCATGCTGCCCTGATCCATGGAGGGAAAGAGTTCCAATCCCAAAATCGGAACCAAGGCAAAGCTCCCGAGCAGAATTGCAACCGTGATCAGGATGATGCCGATGCTGCGTTTCTTGGAACTTAGCACTCCGCCGAGAAATCTCTGATAGAGCCTGCCAAACTTGTCGAAAATAGCATCGAACCATAGTCCGAAACGGCTGTTGTATTTTCCCTCAGGGATGATCATCGAAGCCAGCATCGGCGTGATCGTAAATGACGATATCAGTGAAAAGATAGTGGCAAATGTAACCGTGAGCGCAAACTCGCGAAAAAACTGCCCCACCATCGATGTCATCGTGGCAATGGGTAGAAAGACCACGATGTTTGTCAATGTCGAAGCCAGCACCGCGACCGCAATCTCTGCTGTTCCTTTGTCCGCTGCCTCGCGTCGTGAATTTCCCATATTCTTGTGGCGGAAGATATTTTCAATCACCACCACGGAATTTGTCACCAAGATGCCCACCGCAGTGGAAAGTCCCATCAGAGTTAGGATGTTGATCGTGAAGCCCGCCATTTTGATAAACACAAAGGTGGAGATGATGGAGATCGGCATGGAGAGTGCCACGATGAGCGTGGAACGCAGGTCATGCAGAAACAGAAACAGGATCAATCCCGTGAGCAAGATGCCCATCCAGATGTTGCCAAGCGTATCGCTGACAGTGCTGCGGGTGAATTCCGAATCGTCTCGGATGATCCTGAGCTGCACTCCCTTGGGCATTTCCTTTTCGATCAGGGGTAGTTGTTTGCGCACTTCTTTGGCGATGTTGACCACGTTTCCATCGGCGCTCTTGGTGAGGGAAAGACGAATGATGTTTTCATCCAGTTTCTTTTCCGCGGCGTTGAAATAGATCGCGCGGGAACGGACATCTTCAATTCCGTCCTCGATCTGAGCAAGCTGCGAGAGTTTTTTCACTCCGAAGGCGGTGGGGATATTGGCATCCGCAATCTCTTCGATGCTGGAGAATTCACCCTTGAGACGAACGGAATACTCCTGTGAGCCGCGAATGAAATTGCCGGCAGGCATATCCATATTCTGCGCAGCTAAAATCTGCATCAACTGGGGCAGCGAGAGCTTGTTTTCAAAGATTACGCTGTCCTTGAGTTTCACGTTGATCTGGCGTTTGTTGCCACCGGTCATATTGACTTGGGCGACTCCTTCGATTTGGGCAAAACGGTCTTTGAGCTTGGTGTCCGCAAGCTCATAAAGTGCTTTTCCGTCCATGTTTCCGGATAGCACGATGTCCATGAATGGAAAGGCGCCGATTTCAATTTTTTGGACGGTGGGTTTCTGAGAATCAGCAGGCAGTTGGTTGATCACGGCATCGATCTTGTCCTTGACTTCCTGATTGGCGATATCCACGTTTTTACCAAGCTTGAAAGCGATAACGACGATGCTGACGTTTTCCATGGAATAGGATTGGACGTAATCGATCTGACTGACCGTCGCGACCGCGTCCTCCAGATTGTTGGTGATCTGGGATTCGATCTCTGCCGGTCCCGCTCCCGGATAAATGGTCTGGATCGAGATAAATGGAATATCCACATCCGGCATCAGATTGAGCGGCAACGACATATAGGCAAGCGCGCCAAAGACCACAAACACCATTATCGCCATCGTCACCAGGACGGGGCGAGCTATAGAAATTTTGGCTAAAAACATGCAGAGCCCCTTATTCGATCACGCGGATAAGTGCGTTTTCGGCTAATTGATTGATGCCTTCCGTGATCAGCGCATCTCCGGGACTGATGCCTGAGAGCACTTCATATTCAAGCTGATTGTCCAAACCCGTCTGAATCTCCACACGTTTAGCACGATTTCCCTCTGCCAGCCAAACAAAACGGGATTCGTTCTCGGATACGATATGCGCTCTTTCCACTACCAGAACATTGGCTTTGGAAAGCACGTTCAGGCTGACCTGCGCTGTGCTCCCATAGCTGATGTTTTTGTTTGTTCCGGGAAAATCGGCTTCCACGCGCACCGCTTTGCTATTGGGATCCACCGCCAGTCCGATCCGGCTAATTTTGCCTTTGAGGCTGTGAGTGCCGATCACTGCTGTGGCGGGAGTGCCAACGCGTAGGTTTTTCACTTCGGAATCCGGAACCATCAAAACCGCTTTGTAGCCACCGGTGCCGGAAACTGTGAAAAGGTCTGCACCGTGAGACACTTTTTCCGCCTGATTGACGAAGATATTGGTGATGACTCCGCTGATCGGAGCACGCACTTTGATCATCTGTTCGGAAGCTGCCAGATTTGATTTGGAGACCTTGTATGCGTTTTCGCGGTTATCCAGATCCTGTTGCGAGATGGCGCCCTGGGCAAAGAGACGCTGCATGCGTTCATAAACCTGTTTTTGAGCGTTGAAAGCGGTGCTCGCCTGTTCATATTGAGCGGCGGGAGTATTTTGCGGAAAACTCATGATGAGCTGTCCCTTGCTGACGCGTTCGCCGATTTGCGCATGGATCTGAAGGACGATATCGCTCACCATAGCTTGTGCGGTGGATTCCTCGATTCCGTTCAAGATGGCGTTGTAGCGCAATTCTTGAATGAAAGTGCTTTCCGTCATGGCTTTCACGCGGACGGGAATGCCTTGTTCCTGTTGGATCTGCTGCATGTTTTTGCTGTCGCTTTGTTTTTTCCCGCAGGCGAAAAGTCCCACGAGTATGATCAGTGCCAAAAGTATGATTCTCTTCATTTTGAATTCTCCCTTAAAGGCGGATGCCGATGGATTTTTGCAGATTTCGCTCTGCCGATATTACTTCAAAGATGGATTGATAGTATTGTAGTTTCAATGCCGAAAGCATGATCTGGGCGTCGAAAACCTCGAGCTGGATGCCCATCTGATTGTCAAAACGCACTTGGGCAAGCTGCAAGCTACGCTCCGCCAGCCGGATGTTTTCGGATTGAACTTCATAGTTTTCCAGCGCGTGCTGCCAGCTTTGATAGTTTTGCTTGATCTGCATGGCGATCAGCTCTTCGGAGTCCTGCTGCTGAAGCCTTGCTTTCAGATAACCGTGCTTTGCATATTTGCGTTTCGAGGTATTGGAAAACCCCGTGAACAGCGGAATCTGAATGCCGATGCCGATCGTGTAGCGACTGCCGAAATCTTTGCGTTCAATGCCAAATTCATCCGCTGCGGTATAGATCGAATAATCCGCTTGCAGTGCGACGTTGGGCAGATAGTTGCCTTTTTCCGCGTTCCATCTGATCTGCATTATCTGGGTATTGATATCCGCCAATTCAAGCTCGATGCGATTGTCAATACCCTCGCGGATGGCATCTTCAAGCGTGATAATCATCGCTGGGGGCAGCACAAACTCAGCATCAGGGATGATGTTTTCATCTGCGGCTCCGATCTGTCTGCGAAAAGCGGTTAGCGCGAGTTTATAGGTGTTTTCCGCTTGAAATACCTGTGGCTTGAGCTTTGCCACTTCGAGACGGGCTCTCAAAAGATCAAATTCCGAGACCTGTCCTTCGCGATAGAAGGCTTCCACCCTTTGCAGATGCCGGTTGGCTGTCGCAAGTCCGTCGCTTTGCACCTGCTGAAGTTTCTGCGCCAATAAGCATTGATAGAATAGCTCGGTGGTTCCGAGCACGACGTTCTGTTCCACCAATTGCTCCATCAGGCGTTGTATGGAACGGTATCTATCCACCGCACGGATGCCGTTGATCAATTTCCCGCCGAGAAATAACACCTGTTGAAGCTGCACTTGCATCGCCAGGGAGCCTTCATTTCTGGGGGAGGAGGGGATCATTGAATTCACCACCGCGTCGAGCGCTCCGGCAAGATATTCTTCATTTTCGGTTGGGGCATCAAGCTCGGAGGAAAAATCCACCCGTGGTGGCATCAACCCATCCGGCAGCCAGGTTTTTTTGAGCGTGTAACCGCCTTGCAGCATGACCTGCGGCAAGAGATAGCCGCGCACGTCATAATAGGTCTGTTCCGCTTTGAGAACTTCTTCACGCGCCATCAGCAGCTCTTTGTTGTTTCTGCGGGCGAGCTCGATGCTTTCCTCAAGAGTGATTCCGCCTGCCAAAACAGTGATTATGCACATTAGTGCAGCAAAGATGATTTTCTTCATCGTCATCCTCTTTTGATTATTCCATACAATATCATATTGATCAAAAACTCATGATCGCGTTCGATGCGCTTGATCAGGCGCACTTCGTCGTTCAATACAAAGCTGGTGTCCGTCAGTAAAAACCAGTCGTTGATGATCTGGCTTATTCTTGCCGAGTCAAAATCCTCCGCCAAAGCGTTTTGCTCTATGCCAATATCCATGATTTCCCTGAGTATGTCATACATCTGATTGCGGTTTGATAAGCAAGATTCCTCCACCCTATTTTGATAGCTGAGGGGGATTGCGTTCATGGCATCGACCAGCATCGGCATGTGGTCATTGATATATTTCACCGGCAGACGCAGAAATTCACCCAACTTGTCTTCAAAACCATCGCTCGCATTGATTCTTTCCCTGAGCATACCAAAGAACTCTTCCGTCTTGATCCTCACTACTTCCAGGAAGATATCTTCCTTACACTGGAAATAGTAATAGATCGTCGCCTTGCCGATTCCGGCGCTGTTGGCGATTTCCTCCATAGAGGATTTTGTGTAGCCGAAACGGGTGAACAGCGAAGTCGCCGCGGCTATAATCAGCGTTTTCTTCTCGCTTGAAGCAAGCATTCGAACCTCATATTATGTTTATAAAGAACCCATGATCAAGTATTTGCAAAAGCATGAATTCTATTCGACCCAATTTCTCTTTTCGGTCGAAAATGTCAAGAACAGAATATCAAGAAAAGAATTTCTGACTTTCAATGGCTGGCATGCTGCTCTCCGCCTTGGCTGCGTTAATCAAGCCTTAAACAAGCGTTAATCAAGCGTAATAAAACTAACGCTTGATTAAGGCTTGATTAACACTTTGGATGTAGCGCAGCATGCCGATGCTGCGGAGGAAATGGGAGGAAATGGGTGGGTGGTGGCATCTTTCGGGTATCACTTTCATAATTGCACGGCAGTTTATTGTTGACAATTATTAGCCCGGAAACTATCTTATACTTGAGGTATTTATGAAAAAGAGAATGATCATTTCAACCGCCATAGTCTTGGTTCTGCTGTTTTGCGTCCAGCTCATCGCCAAACCCTATAACAGGATAGCCAAGCGTTTGGTTGTAGTTCAGGGAGTGGTTTCAGACACCAATGGTGATCCGATACTCAATGCCGAAGTACGAATATTCAACATCAGTAATGTCCCCGCGTTGACTAATGATAACGGATTCTACCATATTCAGAGAGGTATCATTAGTTCAGGATTCCTGTTCATCAGGGTAAGCAAGCCGGGTTATACTACGATGACAAAAACTAATATCATTGTGTCTCCAGACGGACCCTTCAGCTTTGTTGTCGATTGCACGCTTCCCTTTGCTGCAACTAAATAATTTAGCCTAACACGTTCATAGCTGGATGATCAAAAGTCATCCTCTTCCCTGCTTATCCACCTACAGAATCCGCCGTCTATTGACGATATCCACAATTCTCTTCACCTCTATCAACTCTATATATAGCATATATTTAGGCGCACATAAGTAATATTTTTCTTGACACAAAACGAAGAACTCAAAACGCTGTCCTTGAGATTTAAGCAAAAACAAACGAGAAAATTATGAGTAAACAATTGAAAAAACTTCTCGCCACCTTTTTTGCGTTTCAGTTGCTATTTATAGCGCCTATTATCGCAGAATCCGTGTCGGGATTGGGAAGCGACGAGATCATGCTGGAAAATGCAGCTTTGGTCATCGATTCCCTGCATACCCAAGAACCCCCTGGGGCACCGCCGGGTGAGCGTATGGTGGCTTCCTACTATTATGGAAAGTTTCACGGACGCAAAACCGCCAGTGGTGAACGCTTCGACCAATATGCACTTACTTGTGCGCACAAATCCCTCCCCTTTCAAACAATCCTCAAAATCACCAATCTAAAAAACGGCAAAACCGTTGTCGTCCGCGTCACAGACCGCGGGCCTTTCATCCGTGGCAGAGATATCGATCTTTCCTATGCCGCGGCAAAAGAGATTGGGATGCTAAAAACTGGCGTCCAACGTGTGGATGTTCAGATTCTCGAAAACAATGACAAAGAGTTCGTGATCGCATCAGAGAAAACCCCTATCACTCAATGAGAATCGCCTGGAATCAATCATTATTCCCCCGCGGTGATAACAATTAATTCCAATATATCATCTCAATGAGAGGCAATGTGTTAGATGGACTGAACGTCTCTATCGTCATGTCTCAAAGCGTCCGCAACGCACTTATTCATAACCAGCCTGTTGTGGCGCTTGAATCCACTGTCCTGGCTCACGGACTCCCATATCCCCGTAATCTGGAAGTATTTCACCGGCTCGAAGCGCTTTTATGGGCGGCTGACGTAGTTCCCGCCACGATCATCGTGCTCGAAGGAAAGGCGCACGTGGGGATCGATGAACTCTCTTATCGGGAGATCGAAACCATTCTCGCGCATAGGGATCAGCATCAGGTGTTCAAACTCGGGATGAGAGATATTCCCTACGCGTTTGCCAAAAAACTGAGCGGTGGTACGACCGTTTCTGCAACAATGAGGTTGGCGCATCTGGCAGGCATCGATATCTTCGCCACCGGAGGAATCGGCGGAGTGCATCGTCTCTGGCAGGAAAACCTTGATATTTCCAGCGATCTGAGCGCTTTGGCGAGGATTCCCGTGACGGTGGTTTCCGCCGGGTGTAAGGCGATTCTGGATATCCCCGCCACGCTGGAAGTGCTTGAGACAAAAGCTGTTCCCGTGCTCGGTTGGCAATGCGACTGCTTTCCCAGATTTTATACCCGCGAGAGCATACACATGATTGACAGTATTGCCAATGAAGCCGAATTCGCAGCTTTTCATCAATTCCATCAAATCACCAATTTACCTGCCACCGGCATCCTGATCGCCAATCCGATACCTTCTGAATTTGAGCTCCCGTCCGAGCAAATCGATCCCTTCATCGAGAAAGGAATTGCCGCAGCCCGGGAAAATAATATCCGTGGAAAAGCCCTGACACCTTTTCTGCTTGACTTTCTGGCGGGAATCACAAAAGGTGAATCCGTGAGAGCCAATCTGGCGCTATTGGAAAACAACGTCCGGCTCGCCGCATTGCTCGCTAAGGCTTTGAAAGGATAGAAGATGAAATTGTATCTCTCGATCGACATGGAAGGGATGCCCGGAACCTATAACTGGGATCAGGAAAAAACTGATCGAGCGACGGTGAAAAGCCTCATGAGTGCTCACGTGGAGCTCGTTCTCAAAGAGATTTTACAGCATCCTAAGGCTTCCGCGATCGAAGAAATCGTGATCGCCGATTCTCACGCCGGAGGGGATAATCTGGGTTTTGAGATCACTGCTTTGGACAAAAGTATCTGCCTCATATCGGGAGGTCCGAGACCGAGATATATGCTGCCGGATTTTGACGCCGAATATGACCGCGTCTTCCTGCTTGGTTATCACAGCGGCACCGGCGCGTTGATGGGAAATATGGATCACACCTATTCAAACAGCCGTGTTCACAAGATATTCATCAATGACAAAGCGATGAATGAAGCGCTGATCAATGCCGCCTACGCGGGATACCATAAGGTTCCCGTGGCTTTGGTGACCGGGGATGAAGCGTTGCGAAAAGAACTCTTTAGGGAAGATGCCATGCCCTGGCTCGATTATGTGAGCACCAAGCGCGCAGTGGCAAAGTTTGCCGCTAAGAACTACTCTTCGCTACGGGTCGATCTCCAGATCAAAAATGCCGTGGAAAGAGCCTTGAACAAGGATCGGCAGGCAATCCCCCTCTATTCATTTTCAGCTCCCGTAAAGCTCAATATCGAGTTCCATTCCACCGCGATGACGGACGTCGCCTGTCTCATGCCATACGTCAAACGTCTGGACGGCAGAAACATAGAGTTTGTGGAAGATAACTATGGCATCGTCTTCGAAGCGCTCATGGCGTTGGTCACGTTAGCTTCAACGGCAAGCATGTAATATTATTACAAGGAGATACAAATGGACAAGCTGGTTACGATCAACAAGTATAACGACATCTTTGAAGCCGAATTGGCAAAGGGACTGCTCGCGGATAACGGTATCGAAGCCTTTCTGCAAAACGAACGCCTCATGTCCATTAGTCCCGCATTGGCAACGGGAAAGATCACTGTCGAACTTCAAGTGTGGGATAACGATGCAGAAACCGCCAGGCAAATTATCGATGGCGTGATGCAAAGAGATGATGTCGCGCAGATATTAAGAAACGAAGATGCCATGCTGGAAGGTCATTTTCTCTTGACTTCGGGCAAACATAGCAATATGTATGTGGAAAAGATCCGTTTGCTGCAAAACCCCGCCGCTACCTCGAAGCTTTGCGAGAAACTGTGTTATTTGCTCGATGAATATGACTTTGACTGCGTGGTTGGTCCTGCTTGCGGCGGCATCGTTTTAGCTTTTGAAGTGGCGCGGCAATTAGGTAAACCCTTCCTCTTTTGCCAGCGTAAGGACGGCGAAATGACCATCCGAAGCGGCTTTGACCTTTCGGAGATCAAGCGCGTCGCCATTATCGAGGATATCGTCACTACCGGAGGCAGCGTCTTTGAAGTGGTCAAGTGCCTGACCGGCAGAGGGGTAGAGATCGCAGTGATCGCAGCTTTGGTGGATCGTGGCGGTGGCTTGGTGGATTTTGGCTACCCCTTCCGAAGCCTTTTGCAGCTTGTGATCCCCACTTGGGAAGCGGACGATTGCGAACTCTGCAAAGAGGACGTCGTCTTGGTCAAACCCGGCAGCAGCGATAAGATACGTCTAAATTAAAATAGGAGTTTCCGGCGTTGTCAAGTATCGCCCTCATATCACTCTGTGGCGCTGATCAAAAGACACATCATGATGTGTTGCAGTTCTTCGAGATTCCTCCCGGCTTACGGGTCTGTCATTTTCTGATTGGGAAGTGTGAGCAGCCGCCCGAGCGTTCTGATATTCAGCAGATACTTATGCCCGGCACTGATGAAGAAGCAATCGTCTCTACTGCCAACCTTCTGAAAGACAACGACACCCGGCTCCTCGTTTTCGCCACTTCCGTTTCTGCTGATCTTTGGGAAATAGGAATTGGGAAAAGCGGCTTACGTTTCTATGAGCATCCATCCTTCCGCGTTCTTGATGTCGGCAGTTCCCCAAATGCTTTTCCGGATATAGAGCTTTCTTTGCATTTCGATCTGGGCAGAAAACGCTTTTGCGCGCTTGCTTCAGAAGCCGATGGCTTTGATTCTGATCAGAACCCGATTGGCAAAATCTATCTCTCGGCAGAGGAATATCTGCGCAGCAGTGACACCGGCGAGATATTGATCACTGCAAACCGGGACATGCTTTCAGCGTTATCCGCAATAATACCTTTCAGTGAATACCGGATGTTTGATGATTGCGTCGCCATCAACCTCCAAACTGAGCTTGCACAGACTTGTTTCACGCGGCAATATAACGAGCTTGCCGGTTTTGCGAGGCTTGCCTTGAGTGCGGAAAACGGTAAACTCCGTCTTATAGACATCGATGCGCTACGCCTTGAGCAAAAGGGTTCATATACTTTCTTTGCTGAATATTACGATCATTATATGTCTCACGTGGACTATGAAAAATGGCTGACCATGATCTTGGGTTGGTGCAAGAGCTTTGGAGTGAAACAGTTGAACCGTATTTTGGAGATTGCCTGTGGTACAGCAAACATCGCCGAAATCCTCGTCCACAAAGGCTTTCAGGTTGATGCCTGTGATTGCTCGCCCTTCATGCTGCACATGGCGGCACAGAAACTTTTCAAACCAAATCTCTTTCTCTGTTCGATGACAGAGGATCTTCCGCGAAAGAACTATGACCTCGTATTATGTCTTTTTGACAGTATCAATTACCTTCCCCGCAAATCCGACATCAAGCTCTTGTTAAAAAATACCTGGCAGGCGCTGAACCCCGGAGCTCTCTTCGTTTTCGACATCTCCACCCTGATGAACAGCACCAAGAATTTCTCTGATGCTACTCAGATTTCACAGGTCAGGGACGGCTGTCTCGTGCATCAAGCCAGCTACAACTACAACACCGATAAGCAGAACTCACGACTGGTGCTATTCCGTAAATCCGGCACGGTCTATCATAAACATGAGGAAAACCACGTGCAGCGCGTCTATCGCAACTTCGAGATCATAGAATTAATCGCTTCATCGTCATTTCAACTACTTGGTATTTTCAGCTCCGAAACACGGAAAAATCTATATCACAAAAGGGCTACCGATATCGATGACAAATATGCCCGGCTCTTCTATGTACTGCGGAAAGAAGCATGAGCTCGCTCTACGAAAGAGACTTGGAGCTTTTGGTAGAACATAGCAGAATCATCGGGATCGATGAAGCCGGTAGAGGCTCCTGGGCGGGACCGGTGGTGGTCGCAGCTTGCATTCTTGATTACGATTTCCCGATCGTGGGATTGAACGACAGCAAGAAACTGGGCTACTCGCGACGGGCGGAACTCTATGACCGGATTGTGCTTAGCTGTGTATCATACAAGATCGTGGAGATTACTGCGGATTATATCGACAAGCACAACATCCTAAGAGCGACGATGCTTGGCATGATCCAAGCTGCTGACGCTCTGACCCTTGGGCACTGCCTGATCGACGGTAATCAGATCCCCAAAGGCTTTCCCTATCCTGCGCAAGCGGTAGTGAGGGGTGATGCTACCCATGCCTGCATCGCAGCCGCCTCGATTTTGGCAAAAGTGCATCGCGATCGTTTGATGGAAAAGCTGCATCTCAGCTATCCAAGGTATCGCTTCGACCTGCATCGCGGCTATGGCACAAAACTGCATCTCTCAGCCTTGCAAGAACATGGCGCCTGCAAGGAGCATCGCATGAGCTACAAGCCTCTGCAATCCTTGGAAACCGCTGTTGCCGATCATGCCGTGCAGAACGATCAATAAAGAGCTTGACCAAATCGGCAGAGCGCAGAAAATTGAGAAAATAACGAGATCGAGAGGTAATTAGCATGGAATACCGAGTTTCCGTTTTGCAATATCAGCCCCTGCTGTTGCAAACCAGGGAGAACCTTGAGCGCTTGGAATCTATGCTGCGTGATCTCGAAAGCGACCTTGTGGTGGCGCCTGAGCTGGCTTTGAGCGGATATGTATTTTCCAGCCCGGACGAGGTGAACCAAGTGGCGGAAGAGATACCATCCGGCTACTGTTTCCAACACCTGCGCGATCTCGCCATGCGGCGGAACTTTTCGCTCGTCTATGGTTTCGCTGAAACCTCTGAAGGGCTTTTTTACAACTCTGCCGTGCAGATCAATCCGGACGAAACGCATCATGTATATCGCAAGATCCATCTTTTCAACCGCGAAAAGCTCTTTTTCACGCCCGGGGACAAACCCTTTGCCATGACCGAAGGCAAAAATGGGGTCAAACTCGGGATGATGATCTGTTTCGACTGGCAGTTTCCTGAATCCTCACGCAGCCTCGCTTTGCAGGGCGCGCAAATCATCTGTCATCCGTCCAATCTGGTTCTTCCTTGGTGTCAACAGTCAATGATCACCCGCTCGCTGGAAAACCGAGTCTTCAGCATCACCTCAAACCGCATCGGCACTGAAAAAAACGGCGAACTCGAAGAGTACTTCACCGGTCAGAGCCAGATTCTTGGCACTAAAGGCGAAATCCTCCTTCGCATGGGGGATGAGGAATGCGGAATCCGCACTTGCATCATTGATCCGGATCAAGCATTGGATAAATCCACTATTCCAAGAAACGAAGTCTTCAAAGACAGAAGACCGGAACTTTATACTCTTTGAACATGGAAAAAGAAAAGCTGCAAGCGGAAATCACCAAGCTTCGCGCTGAGATCGAACGGCACAACGTGCTCTATCATGAGCTTGCCAATCCGATCATCAGCGACTTTGACTTTGACCAGCTTGTCAACCGCCTCAAGGAGCTGGAATCCCAAGCCCCCCAAGCGGATGAATCTCCTCTGGACAAAGTAGGCAGTGATATCAAACCAGGATCCAAGGTTATTCCCCATCGCCAACGCATGTATAGCCTGGACAACGCATATTCCCTCGCGGAAGTGAAACAATTTATCGAAAAGATCGCTATTGAATTGGGATATTTTCCCGATGTCGATCTGGAGCTCAAGATCGACGGATTCAGCATCAACCTCTTCTACGACAATGGTTTGCTTGAATATGCCACCACTCGCGGAGACGGCGTCGAAGGTGAAGATGTCACCGCTAATATCAAGGTGCTCGGGGAAGTTCCCCAAAACATCTCACATCCACATCCCATTGAGATCCGTGGCGAGATCTACATCCCCGTCGGCGATTTCCTTGCCCTAAACGAAAAACGCTCTGCCAATGAGGAAAAGACCTTTGCCAATCCCCGCAACGCCGCAGCCGGATCGATCAAGCTCAAAAACAGCGACGAAGTACGCAAACGGCATCTGAAAGCGCTGTTTTATACGGTGGGCTACAGTGAATATCTTAACATAGCGACCCAATCCCAATTGCTCCATTTCCTTGCCAAACAAGGTTTTCCGGTGGATAAAACGGCAACGCTCTGCCGCTCTATTGTTGAAGTGGAAGAGTACTGCGCGGACTGGGGAAAAAAGCGTTATAGCCTCCCTTACGAAATCGACGGAGTGGTGATCAAGCTGAACGAACTGGCTCTACAAAAGCGTTTGGGCTATACGAGCAAAAGCCCCAAATGGGCGATCGCCTACAAATTTAAGCCGGAGGAAAAGGAAACCCGCCTTTTGGAAGTGCAATATCAGGTGGGACGCACCGGAGCGATCACTCCCGTGGCGCTTTTGGAGCCCGTTTACATATCCGGAAGCACCGTTTCCCGCGCTACTTTACACAATGAAGACGAAATAAACCGACTTGACTTACATGAAAGCGACACGATCCGCATCGTCAAATCCGGCGAAATCATTCCCAAAGTGCTTTCCATCGTGATCGGAAAACGAGATCCCAAGAGCGCACCGATCGTCTTCCCCAAAAACTGTCCGGTCTGCGACAGCGAACTGATCAAGGACAGCGAAGGCTCCATCACCTATTGCTCCAACTCTTTGTGCCCGGAGCAGTTGCAAAGACGCATCGAACACTTTGCCTCCCGCGAGGCGATGGATATTGCCGGTCTCGGAGAAGCTCTTGTATCGAGGCTCTTAAACGAAGGGCTGATCCACGGCGTTGCCGATATCTACGATCTTGATTTCTCCCGACTGGCAAAACTTGACCGCTATGGTGCAAAATCCGCTGAAAACCTTGCCAAAGCAATAGATAAATCCCGCGAACAAGGCTTTGACCGCGTACTTTTTGCTCTTGGCATCCGATATGTGGGAGCGATCACGGCACGCAATCTGGCAGAGTATTTTGGCGATCTCGATTCCCTGATCAAGTCCGACCGCGAGACGCTTTTAAATGTTACTGAGGTTGGAGCCAAGATCGCTGACGCTCTGACTGCCTATTTCAAAGTTCCTGAAAACCTGAGGCTGATCGAAACTCTCAAACATCGGGGCTTGAACTTCACTTTTACGAAGAAACTGAGCTCGAATGCGCTGATAGACAAGACGTTTCTCATCACCGGCAGTTTGGAGAGCCATGGCAGAAAGGAGATGGAGAATCTGATCATGTCCCACGGGGGCAAGATCGTCAGCAGCGTCTCCGCCAAACTGGACTTTCTCTTAGTCGGCGATAAACCCGGCTCCAAACTGGACAAAGCCATTAAACTCGGCAGTGTAAAAATCCTCTCCGAAACGGATATCCTTGCCATGTTGGAACTTGGAAAGTGAAGATTCTTTCCCGCTATATTCTCAAGGAACACGTCGTTCCCTTCATGCTTTCGCTCTTGGTGGTCACTTTCGTGCTGTTGATCGACCGCGTCATCGATTTGCTCGATCTCATACTCGAAAAGAAACTGGACGCCGCTACGATCCTGCAAGTTTTCACGCTCTCATTACCCTATATGTTGGCGCTATCGATCCCGATGGCGGTCTTGGTGGCTACGATTCTCGCCTTTGGCAGGATGACCGTCGATCGTGAAACCATCGCCATGAAATCCAGCGGCATCAACGTCTATGCCATGATCCGTCCACTGCTCATAACTGCTTTATTACTAACGGCGTTGATGGTCTATTTCAACCACTGGTTTCTGCCTAATACCAATCACAAGCTCAAAAACCTGATGATCAAAATCGCCTACTTTCGTCCGATGACCATCATCAAGGAAGGCGAATTCACCACCCTGATGGACTATACCGTCTATGTGAAGAACAAAAGCGAGGACGAACTCTATGACCTGTTGATCTATGACCGCAGCCAGACGACGCTCCCCCGTATCATCGTCGCCCAAAGCGGACGCGTGATCCAAAAAGACAACGGCAACAGTCTCCAGCTCATTCTGAAAAACGGCGAAATGCACGAACGTAACGCCAAAGAGCCTGCCAAATACCAGCTCAGGGAGTTTGAAAACTTCGTGGTCAATATCCGCAACCTCGGCGCAAACATGGATTTTGGCGAGACGGGATACCGTTCCGACCGTGAAATGACCTATGGTCAGCTCATGACCGAAATCAAAGACAAAAAGAAGGAAATATCCCTCAAGCTCGAAGAAACCGGCAATCTGGACAAGCGCATCGCATCGCTTTCGCAAAGACGCACCAGATATGAGCTTGAGGTGGAGAAACGCCGCCTTTCGATCATGAAAAAGATGGCGGAGGATAGAATCAGTGAACTCGAGGAAAACCTGCATTCGCTCAAGGTTGAGTTTCACAAGAAGTTTGCCCTCTCGTTTGCCATCGTGATTTTCATCCTGATCGGCATTCCCTTGGGTTTGATGACGCGTAGCAGCGGCATCGGCATGGCGTTTTCCGTTTCCTCGGTGGTTTTTTTGATCTATTATATCGCCCTCACCGGTGGAGAACAGCTTGCCGACCGTGGTCTGATGAGTCCGTTTCTTTCCATGTGGATCTCAAATCTCGTGTTTTTGGCGCTCGCCATTGGGCTGATCTACGCGAGTGTAAAGGAAAAACAGCTCATCAATCTGCGCCTTCTCTCCTGGCGGATGACGCATCTGAAACTGCGAAAAGAAAGCGTCCCCGACGAGCTGATCCACTAAGAGGATGGATCCTTGAAAGTTCTTGATAGATATATCCTGCGCGAGTTTTTGAAGACCTATCTGATCATCTTCCTGTCCTTTGCGGTGGTCTTTATCGTGATCGACGTGATCGACAATCTACCCAGGCTTGTCCGTGCCGGAGCGTCGGCACAGCTTGCGACGCTCTATTATCTGCTACGTATTCCCTATCTGCTCGTGCTCACATCACCGGTGACAGTGCTGCTGAGTGGGCTTTTTATGATGAACGCTCTTTCCAAACACAACGAAAGCGTTGCCATCCGCGCCGCCGGTATCAGCATCAAGCGTGCAATGCTACCGCTGTTTATCGTAGGGTTTTTCATCAGTATCGGAGTCGCCGTGATGGGAGAATATCTTTTACCCTATGCGGAATCCAAACGCATCCATGTCTATAACGTTCAGATCAAGGGCGAGCAGCCTGAAGACCAACTCCTCAAAGCACGCGTGCACTATCAGGGTAAGGAAAATGACTTTTATTATTTCGGTTTTTTTGACGGCTATCAAAACTCGATCCGCGTGATCGATCTCACCCGCATCGATTATGAAACAAAGCGGGTCACGGAGCACGTCACCGCATCCGGAGCAGTCTGGAAAGACGATCGTTGGATCATGCAGGAAACGGACATTCGCAGGTTCAAGGATGGCAAGCTCACCGAGCATCATTTTTATCCCTCCACCGATCTGCCGCTTTTGGACGTCAAACCGCAGGATTTTATCCGCATCACCAAGAAAACTCTATCGCTGACCTTCATGGAGCTGAAAGAATACATCGCCAGATTGCAGAAAATGGGCGAGGATGCCAACCGCGAAATTGTCGATCTGCACATGAAACTCGCATTCCCGCTCACGAACCTGATCGTGATCTTTTTCTTCATACCCATTGCCACCTCCAATATCCGTTCCAAAGGACGCGGGCTCGTTTTTCTGCTCGGACTGAGTGTCTGCTTCATCTATCTGATCATCGTCCGCGTGATTCAAAGCCTTGGCTACAATGGAGTTATCCCACCCATCATCGCTGCCTGGGCACCGAATATCGGTTTCACCTTGCTTGGTTTTGGCTTTCTTTGGAAAGCCGAGATCTAACCATTCTTTTCAAACGTTTTACTCTTGGCGTATTTGCGCCCATTGGGAATCGGAATTCCCCACCCCAAGCTTGCCATGACATTAGCCTTTTATGTTGAAAAATCCTAATACCAAAATCATCAAATAATAGGCAATAACGGTTAAACCACAAGCCACAAGCAGCGCCCATCCAAAATCAAGTTTCTTGAGGAGCAAGGGTAAACTGATAAATAGAACGAGCGAGGGTATTACCAGCCAAAAGATGGTTGTCGAAAGCTCTGAAACTTTCTCCTTACTTCTGGTATCCACCCATAACCACATCATAGCCAAAACAGATACAATCGGGATAGAGACCAAAATACCACCGAGCAGGCTCGATTTTTTGGCGATTTCGCTAACCGATATAATGATAATTAAGGTCACTATGGTTTTTATGATGTATTGCATCATCAGATCATCCTTTACAGCAATAATAAGTAAACATCGATCGTGCCGGTTTTTATCCCGACAAATAAACTAATGGTGTTCCGGCATCACGACTTTTTGAACAAACTGATATAGCGCTCCTATCTGTCCGGGCAGAACCTGCACTCACCAAAGTTTTTCCTCATCCATAATGGCAGTTCAGACATGTTTTCAGGATATCTCCTTCTCGCGAGCGATGAGCGGCGCGGATATCCCGCATGGTCTTGCAGTTCCAAAGATCATCGATCCTGTCTTTGCTGATATTTCCGAGAAATATCTGTTTTTCGGGATAAATGGAACACCCCAAAGCCGGACACATGGGTACGCGTCCATCGGGACGCACCTGAAATTCCTTGAAGGGGATGCTGCAAAGCGGAATTGTGTTGCGCGCTAACGAGCTTTGCACAAAAACATCTTTCCGATAATCGCTTTCGGGATGTTGCATGATCCTTTGAGACAACACGGTATCGCAGAATCGACCTAAGAAACGGATTTCCTCTTGCTTCGGATGGATGGTTGAGGGGCGCAGCATCAATCTGATTTGGAGGATGGATTTGGCTTTGGTTTTTTCCTTTGCGAAACGCAGCAAGGCGAGGTTTTTCATCAAGAGTGGGTAGCTCGCATTCGGACGGGAATCCTCATAGTTCTTTTCGCCTCCGGCATCGACAGATACTTCGACCAGATCGGCTCCGGAGAGGATAAGGTGTTCTGCCACAGACTCATCCCGCCATTGGCCATTGGTGATCACGGTCAGATAACGGGTTCGTTTTGACAGTTCTTTCAAGATGTAAATGAGCCGTGGATGCAAAGTTGGCTCTCCACCACCGATCCTGATCCGGTTGATCTTGGTTCTTTCCAATTGTTTCAGCAAAGAAGCAAGAACATCATCGTTCATCATCGTCCTCGGATGCGGGAAAAGAGGATTATTGCAGTAAAGACAGGAAAGATCGCAGGCATCAGTCACATCGACCGATAACATTGGGGGATTCGCCAAGTCCGGCATCCGAAACGGAAGCCTCACGGTCAGTATTTCCCTGATCGGAACGCCTTTAGATAGTAATTGCGCGCCGATCTTCAGATCCCGCCAGTAGCGTGAGTCCATCCATCTCCTTCGAGAAAAACCCCTTTTCGGGGAGTTTGAGACATTGCCGTTTGGTCTGATCATGGAACCCGATCCTCTGTTTTTCTAAAATACCTATTTGAGTGTGAATCACGGTCCCAGAAGATAGATAATCTGTCAAGTGGAATGGGCACATCACTTATACAATAAGACTATTCCACTCCCCGGCAAAATTCCACGATCGCTTGCATCAGTCCATCCGCAAGCGGGATATCGGGATCAAAGTAGGTTTTCAGGTTTTCCGCCAGATCGGGAGGAGCGGGTTTGAGCACATGGTTCATTCCCTTGATCAAAATATAGCGTGCCTTGGGATTTGCTTTGGCGAGCAGCTCGGCGTCTTGCACACTGATCTGAATATCCGTGCCGCCCTGAATGATGAGCACCGGCATCGTGAGCTTTGAGATCAATTGTTGCGGATCGGTCTCAAACATCGAGATCAGGTAAGGCTGCACCGACGGACGGAAGATGCTGGACAGTTCATGGCTCACTTTTTCCACTTGTTTTCCGGCATTGAGTGCGCTGAGGATCTCTTCGATCTCGGGAAAATAGGCTTCGCTGCCTTCCTTCAAAAGCTGACCGCGAAGCACATCCTGAAACTTCCTTCCGGCTCCCGCAAGCGAGATAAATCCATCGATCCTGGAGTTTTGCGCTGCCAACATACCCAGCAGCGAACCTTCGCTGTGCCCCATCACCACAATCCGTTTGATCCGCGAATCTTTACGCATCAGTTCGATCCAGCCGGAAACGTCAGCGGCGAAATGACCGACGCGCAATTCCTTTTCGTCAATGTAGGCGGAAGAGCTTTTGCCGACACCGCGTTTGTCATATCTCAGGCTGGCGATACCGTTTTCCGCGAGCCCGATCGCCATCATCAGATGAGAGTCGTTTTTGCCGGGAAGTACGGGAGAATTTCCATCCAGGTCGGTGGGACCGGAACCTGCGATCATCAAGACCAAGGTCAAATCCTTTCTTTTCTCCGGAAGCATCATTCTGCCGTAAAGATTTCCCATGTATGTCTTTAGGAAAGTTTCCTCTTCGATAGCGCCTTTGGGAAGAATGACCGGTTTTCCTTCCACCGCTTCGTATTTGCCTTTGTATATTAGGTTAAATGTGCCTTTGTGCCCCGCCTGTTCAAATGATCCGGTCAGCTTTGCGCCTTCGCGTTTTCCGCTAAAGATAGCGTCCGCGCCGGCAATTGCGAGTAAAAAAACCACCTCTTCGCTCTCATGCCGGATGATCTTAAGTTGCTGAGTCTTGAGTCCCTGGGCGGGAATCGAGATATAGGCTTTCAATTCCTCGGTTTGGACAAAATCCACCAGTATCGGCAGTTCCATACCCATGATCGAAATACCGCCTTCCCAGCTTCCGGCAAAGGATTCCGGCGCAGTAGCTTGCAGCACGGCAATACTCAATAAACTCAGCAAAAACATGATCAAAATCTTTCTCAGTATCATTTTAGCTCCTTTGTTTTATGGTTGATATGGATATTCTTGGCTCTCTATCATTGAAGCGGTATATCTGTCAAGCGATTCGTTTAAGATACAGGTTTCGAGCGCGAGATAATTGGAAAGTAGTAAAATAAAGGTTGGAAAGTGGGTGTTTCACTATTGCATAGCAAACACCGCTTTCGCCATACCATAACTTAGACTCCCTGGAAAAAACTCAATTTTTATGAATTTGCTTTGCCTGCGAGTTTGGGTTAGTAGTTGCCAGTTTGGGCAACAGCATTTCAAAATGAACCTGAATAACTACAATAATCGCAACCAAAGTGGCAATAAGCAACGCGAAAATATGAGACAAAGATATAAAAGCAGATTTACCCTGTTTTTTGACCGTTTTGAGGCAGTATTCGTAGATTCTTTTCAGATTGATGCCCAGCGCCACCAGTTTCAGCCAGAGTTGATGTCGGAATAACCCCCGCAA
>JAUYAR010000149.1 GCA_030693415.1 Candidatus Cloacimonadaceae bacterium
GCTGAAGCTGTCAATATATATTTTTCCTGCAAAGCCCTGATTTTGGACACTAATTGGCTATTTTCCGAAACTCAAATACTATTTTTCAATGAGTTACGATTCCAAAATGACTAAAAACACATTTTTCATGCGAAACTTGGGATAAGGAGGAAGACAGGCGAAGAGCGATTAATAGCAATAAGTTAGATGGGAGGGGATTATCAGAAAAACGGGATTATGATGATAACAGCGACAGATGTATCAGCGAATAAAAGACTTACCGCATTTTCAGATAGATGGCTGCGGCTTTGGCGACGATTTCCAGATAGTCAAAGGCTTCGTCGAGGGTCTTGCCGATGCAGAGGATGCCATGTTTCTGCCAAATAAGGGCTTTGCGTTTGCCAAGCGCGGAAAGACTGCAATCGGCAAGTGCTTGAGAGCCGGGGGCTTGGGTGTGGGTAAGCGCAATGCCATCAGTCAGATAGAGCTGCATTTCCGGGAGGACGCCAATCAAAGCGCGGTTCAGCTCCGCCTCTGTTTCATAGACCGGCATTTGACTGAGCGCGATGATATCGGCGGGATGGGCATGCAGGATCACTTTGTCCTCGCGTGCGGAAGCGAGGAAGTGCAGTAACAGACCGCGATGGCAAGCCCATTCGGAAGTGGGTTTTTTATTCGTGGGATGGACATTTTCTCCATCCGAGCCGATCGAAATCAAAACAAGATGGGGAATGGGATCGGGCGTCAATTGGCGATAGCGGGAGCCGCTTTGAGAGACGAGAAACCATTCTTTTCCCCCTCTGAGGCGAGGCGGAATCGTGTCTGTGACATTGATGGAGACGTTTCCGGCATTGGCTTCCGCCCAGCCACGCTGCCAGATGCGTGCACCGATATCGGCGAGGGTGGCGAGAATCTCTCTGAACCGGTTCGATTCTGTCTGGATCAAACGGAGAAATTCTTCGTTTCCTTCAACACACGGATTGATTTCACCGATGCCGCCAAAGCACCGTTTGATAATGTTAGTCGCCATTTTCACACAGTCAAGCCACGCTCAGCTTTAGCGGCATGAGCGTGGCAATGATCCCGATATTTCTATTGATTTGATCAGTCCCCGGAGGAGCTGCGTTCGCGGCAGATCCTTTCCACTTCGCGGAAATTGACCTTGCCGCTCGCCATCATGGGGATGTCCTCAATTATGTAAAACTGGCGTGGAACGGCGATCGCCGGCAGCTCTTTCTTGAGTTGTTTGAGCACGGCGTGCATGTCGAACTTGTCATTTGCCACCGCGGCAATGACGTCCGAACCCTTGATGGGATTGGGAACGTCCACCACGCAGCAAATCACGTCCTCGGGCAAGAGTTTGCTCAAGAGGGTTTCCACTTTGACGAGCGATACCATCTCGCCGCCGACCTTGACAAAACGTTTCAATCTGCCGCGATGCCAGAGGAAACCGTCGTCGTCGATAATGCCGATGTCGCCGGTGTCATACCAGCCATTGCGGATGCGCAGCGAAGTTTCTTCAAGATCGCCAAGATATCCTTGCATCACGTGATCGCCCTTGGTGAGAACCTTTCCTTCCTGATTGGGACCGAGGATTTTGTCCGTGTTGATATCCACGATGCGCACCTGCACGTTTGGGATCGGGACACCGATGCTGCCGAGTTTGTGAAAGCCGGGATAGTTCACAGAGATCACCGGCGAGGTCTCCGTGGTGCCATATCCTTCAAAGAGAGTGATGCCGTGTTTTTTTATAAATCCGTCATAGATCTTGTCCGGCAGCTTGTCCGCACCGGCAATGGCAAAACGGACTGAGGAGAAATCTCCTTCCTGTGATTTTTGCAGATAGCCATAGAAAAATGATGGCGTGGCGGCGATGAAAGTGATCTTATATTCGCGCACCAAGTCGCTAACCGTTTTATATTCCAGGGGGTTGGGGTAGGTGACCATGGTCGCGCCCAAAATGGTCGGCAGCCAGAAATCCACCGTCAAACCAAAGACGTGGAAGAGAGGCAGGATGGACATGAAGACGTCGTTTTCATCCAGCTTGACGAGCTGCGGCACGCCATCCACGTTGTGGAGGATATTGCGATGCGAGAGCTGAACCGCCTTGGGTTCTTTCTCGCTGCCGCTGGTGAAGAGGATGACGCTGATCTCGTCTGCGGAGCCGCTGTGCACCAATTTGCTGAGGATGGCAAAAGGAAGTTTTGAAAGCAGTGCCGCCTTGAGTTTGGCGATAGTGGTGACTTTGGCGAGGATGTCTTCCAACATGATCATGTGGTCAATAGGTTGCAGATCAAGCTTTTCCATCAGTTTATGACTGGTGATGACGGTCTTGAAATTGCATTTTTCACGGGCATATTTGGCGTTTTCGATGGCGCCGGTGGCATAATTTATCATCACCGGAATCTTTCCATTCATTAGGGAGGCAATGACCGCAAGCATGCAGCCCATCGAGGTGGGAAGCATGATCCCCGACATATTTTCCCTTGATCTTGCCGATGTGTTCTTTGAGGATGAGCGAGGCGATCAACATCCTGCCATAGGTATAATCCTTGTTGGTGGCTTTGTCGATTACCGCCATGCGGCTTGAGAATTTCTTTGCCGATACAATGAAGCGTTGATGCAGTTGTAACATGATTTTCTCCTTTAGTTAATAATATGCAGCCAGTCTCTGAGCAGGAATTCCAAACGCCCAATCAATAGCGAAATACGTGCCATCACGGTGTAGCCGAAAGAGGCGCCGAAGCTGATCATCAAAAACCAAATGCCGATCTTGGAGGGCACCGCATAGACGCCTTCCTGTTTCTTGCTGAAATAGAAGAAATAGACTCCGCAGATTGTGCCGATGATGAGTAATATGGAGCCGATCTTTTCCGTCAATGAGGGTAGCGCGAAGGGATTGATCATCGTGGCGGAGACCTGGTGCATCAGATCGGATTTGAGAAATCTCAGCATACTGATGGCAGCGGTGGTGCCGACGATGATCGCAATCGGATAGCGGCTCACCCACTGAGCTTTGGGAATCACGCGCATGAGCATCATCACTCCAAGCGCTGCGGGTATGAGCAAAATGACGTTGTTGTTAAAATCGAAGATCAGTTTTGTAAAGAGGTTTGGGATCAGGGTATCGTAGATAATCACGATCAACCAATAACCTGCCGAAAGTCCCACGAAAACCTGTTCTCCGAACTTGTAGAAGGGATTGTCCTTGTAGAGAAAGCTATAGATGCAGAAAGTGAAAAAAGCACCCAGCCAGATACCGAAGACTTGCATGAATTCTGCCATTATTCTGTCCCCGCTTGTTGTTTTGGTTTGTGCCTGATTCGCCAGGCTTTGATGTTTCCGACCAAGATGAAGATCAAAATCAGAAGATGTGCAATCGATTGGGCGTCCATCTTTACCGTGGCGGGACCGACGGTGCCGATCATTATCTCATATTCGGAAGCCGCTTTGAGCCCACCGAGCAAGCCATAGAGTTGATTTTGATTGTTGATATAGGGCAGGAAACCGGGAGCGCTGACTGCCGTCGTGCCACCGGTGACCGGGACCGAATGAACGTCGTGTGCCACCATGATCCATTCCTTGATGCCAGGTACTCCGGAAGACAGCGAAGCAGCGTAGGTAACGTCTCTCAAAGCTCTGATGTTTTTGAAGATGGGCAGGTCGTCGTATTTTTTGCCGTTGATGTCCAAGGGATAGACATCCTTCAAGCTTTTGCCCATCGCCTGGATGGTGACCATGCCGCCGGGTTTGTAGCCGAGATTGACATAATCCTCACCATAGACCTTGTCTGGAAACTTTGCCGCCATTTCTTTGAAAGCAAGATCCGCCACCTGAGGTCCCTGGGGCCAAAGCGCGGTGGCGATGATCTTGTGCCCTTTGCTCCAGGCGTGTTCGATGATCGCGGTTGCCATGGGTTGCAGCTCCGTCATTGTGGAAGGTTCATAATCAAAGGAAAGGATCGCGACGGAGCCTTCCGGTTTGCTGTCGATCATGTCATAAGCCATTTTGGCGTGGGGTGAGACCTCCGTTTTCCAACCGATGGGAAAGATCAGAGGAACCAACACGGCGATGAACAGCAGCAGAAAGATGAGGCGGCGTTCGGTTTGCGTGTTTTGATTGACGCTCATTTGTCACTCCCCAGATATGATCTTTCGATGCCAAGGATGATCCTCAGACTGGAGCCGAGGATACCCAAAGCCGCGCTGATCATGATCGCGCGTTGTGCTGCGGAATTTGGATACTGCATGATGAAATCCGTCAAAACCGGCAGATGCAGGAAATGCAGCCTTGCCGGCAACCAGCCGGTGAGCATCGATCCCATGCTGGTTCTACCCAAAATCACGATCACACCGGTGATCATCAACAGATTGGATTCAAAGCTGCGGATGATGAACGCTCTGTATGCAGCAGAGGCGATGAAAAACGCCAGCAGCGAAAACATCGTGGCGGAAAGGTGAATATACACGTTGTCGAAGAGATAATCAAAGGGTTTGGAGCCAAGATTAGCGGTGATGGCAGCTCCCTGTCCGAGGATGCCGCGGGCTTCTTGTTTGCCCCACAACAGACCAATGATCACCATCAAGGCAAAGCTGATCAGGCAAGCGAGATAAAATTGCCAGTCCCGGCTGCGGTTGCGAATCTTGGATACATTCACGCGAACGAGGCTGATCTGACCCAAGAGAATGGCAAAGCCGGAGATGATCATAAACCAGTTTTGCAGCGTCTCGGTGATGGAATTGAAGGGACGATGCGGGATGAATTCCGATGCCAGGACGATGATCCCGACGACGAAAGCGAAGAGCAAAGGTATGTTCTTTTTCATCTGACACCTTCAAAAAAAGTTCTGAACCATGAGATTCCGGCGATCTCAAATCCGATGCCGGTGAGGATCAACAATATCACCAACAGCTTGCCAAAGTCGTGCCCTTTAAGGCTGCCAAGCTGTTGCGGATCCTTGGAAAGATAGGCGGAGGCGGCAAAAAGCTCCTCGCCGATCAAAGTGTAGTCGCAGGAAACGACAAAGAAAGGAAGCTGATGCGCTTGGGCAGTTCCGGCGGTTTGAATGGCGCCGGTGCTAAATCCCGTTTCAGCTAATATCAGCGATTCGGCATAGAAGGAACCGAGGAAGAAATTAGCGGCGGGCTGCTCGCGAACCATGATACCATCGATGCCGGCGACGAAACCAAATTGGTCGTCGGTCAGATAAAAGACCATGTCTTCGCGGTAGGCATCCGGTTTTCCCGCTTTCATATACGCTTCGCGGACTACTTCGCGGGCTGCGGAAAGCACCATCGAAAAGCGGCAGGGAACGATCAGTGAAGTGTCATATTCCGCTGCGCGATAGGCAAGGTGGCTCAGAATTGTGAGTGCGGCAATGGTTTGGATGTCCTCCAGATCGGAGATGCCCGGAACGAAGAGGATCGGTTTGCCCTTTTCGGTGGCTCTACCGATCGCTTCTTCCATCGAATCGAGTCCGCTTATCCTGCGAATAAAAAGTTCTTTGCCTCTTCTGGCGGAGAAGATATAATACAAGATCGCGCCCGATATCAATAGCAGCATGATCAGATAGGAAAGCTTGCCCAGATAGAACCATCCCTCCAGCGGTTTGCCGGTCGCTTGGAGGGCATACCTTTCTCCCGTTGAGCGGTTATATGCCTCAAGCCGGTAAGTATAATCTTGATTAGGTTCCAAGTTTGCCATGATTTGATCACCGGTACTGCGGTTGTCGATTTGGATGCTCTGAAAGACGCCGAGGGAATCCGGGGTCAGTATTTGCAGAGAATCAAATCCTGCGCTCAGGTTCCACTTCAGGAGCAGTTTCATGCCATTGTCCCAAGGGACGTCCTCGATAGTGAAGGTTCCCGATGGGGCATCAAGTGCCGGCAGCGGGAAAGCGAGAACCATCAAAATAGCCAACAGGCTGCATATTCTCATAATCACCTCATATTTTTTGTAGCGCAGGATGCCGATCCTGCGGCAGATACGGTTTACAAACGCAATCATCGTTTCCGCAGCATCGGCATGCTGCGCTACATGGGAGATTGGTTTGCCGAAAACAGCGGTCAAAGTCATTATTTACTGAAGGCGGCTTTGATATTATCCGTGGCGGCGATCAGTTTGCCGAGTTGGTCTTTGCTATAGATACCGCCATTATCCGCATTGATAACAGCCTGAATATCTTTTATTAGAGGCATAACCTGGACAAAATAAGGGGCTTCTTTGATCCGTGGGGATTGGATCATTTCGAGGTTTCCGATGAGATATTTCCAAGTGTCTTTATGGTTGAGCACCTGAGTCTTGGCGTCAATAAAATCGGAATTGATGATCCAGGCGATCCTGTTCACGCCTTCGGTCCAGCCGCCGAGGAGCATCAGCGTATAGTTTTCTTTGTTTTCCGTGTCCCAGAGCTTGTTTTCTACCTCTTTGCGGATCAAATCGAGGGTGCCGTCAATTTCTTCCCATTGATCCCGTTCGATCAAGATTCTGAGCTTATTTCCCAATTGGTCGATCTCGCCTTCGAGCTTCAAGAGCGGTGTGAGTTTCATCATTTCTTGGGAGTATTCTCGCAGTTTAGTCTTGTTTCTGCTGTGGGAAGCCAAGATGGCATCGGCAGTGAGCAGTCCCAGTGCAAAGGCGTTGCGCCCTTCTTCCTGAATGGTCTTGAAGGGGTTTGTCGGCAGGGAGGCGGAGATGTCCTTCACCGGCAATTGATCCAGGGTTCTAAAAACTTCACGGAAAGTGGGAAGTGGCGCATAAGCTGCGATTTCATGCGCCATTCCGGCATCGGGGAGGGCTTTCTTGTCCGTCTTGCGCTTACACGAAAAGGCGGCGAAAGTCAGAATCAGAGCCACTGCCAAAATTATCGACTTTTTCATTTATTATCCTCGTTCTGATAAGTTTTTATTCAGTTTGACATTACAGTTGCTTGGTTCCTTTGGCGGAGAATGCGTTTACGCTGAGGGGAGAGAAATCCCCGTTTAAGAACTTGGGGATTGCGGCGGCGGCGACCATCGCGGCATTGTCCATACAAAGTTTCAGAGATGGTGCATAGATACGGATGCCATATTTGGCGGCTTTTTCTGCGGATTGAGATCGCAAGGCGGAATTTGCCGCCACCCCTCCGGCGAGAAGAATCGAGCTTAGATGATGGGCGCGGGCATAGGCAAGGCTTTTATTGATCAGCGGATCGACGATCGCTTGTTGGATCGAAGCGGCGATATCGCTTTTATTCTCTTCCACAAAGGCTTTTTCGTGCCGGGCAAGATAGTTGAGCACCGCGGTTTTCATTCCGGAATAGCTGAAATCAAAGTTTCCCTTGCGGTTCATGCCACGGGGAAAATCCACAAATGCCGGATTGCCTGTTCGCGCAAGCCTGTCGATGATCGGACCTCCGGGAAATCCGAGTCCGAGCAGTTTTGCGGTTTTATCGAAGGTCTCTCCCGCAGCGTCGTCCAGGGTCTTGCCGATCACCTCAAAGTGTGTAAAATCGTAGAAATGAACGAGTTCCGTGTGTCCTCCGGAGACCACGAGTGCCAGAAAAGGCGGTTTGATCTGAGGATTTTCGATGTAATTGGCAAAGATATGGGAGAGCATGTGATTGACCGTGATTAGCGGTTTGGAGAGGCTCCAGGCAAGGCTTTTGGCAAAAGCGAGTCCAACGATCAGCGAGCCGATCAATCCCGGATTGATGGAAACGGCGATGGCGGAAATGTCGGTCATGCAGATATCCGCTTTGTTCAATGCCTGTCGGGTGAGATACAGAATGTTTTTCAAATGCAGGCGGGAAGCGAGCTCGGGAAGCACTCCGCCAAATTCGAGATGCTCGGGTTGGGAGGAGATCAAATTGATTTTGACATCGTAGTTCGTATCGACAATCGCCACGGAAGTATCGTCGCATGAGGATTCGAAGGCGAGGATCAGGTTTGGCGTCATTTTCTCAGCCGCACTTTCGTCGGAGTGATGGCATGTTTGACGATTCCTTCTGGAAGCCGGACTAATATATTGTACCATCCATCCGCGTCCGGTTCTTTTTCAGCACTGATCAGGATATCCGATGCCTTGACCGAGTCAACGATCTTTGGCGTGCCCTCGATCTTGATGGTGACGAAGGAGGGTAGATACTGCGCTTTGTTCTCGGAGCGGATGGGGATGTTTTCGATGATCATGCTTTTGATCTGAGCTTTGACCCGTGTGACATGGACTTGCGAGACGCTGCTGCGGAGATTTGTTTCCGCAAGCAACAGATCGAGCTTAAAGCTTTCATTATCAAGCATATCGTTGGTGATGGCGATTGTCTCGATCATACGGATCGGTTGCAATCTGTTTTTTGCACCGGAGATCACGATCTTCTCAGGAGAGAAGGAAAATGAGCCCTGTTCATAAGCCGCGCGCGCGGTGTCATCCTCAAATCTGATCTGCACCGGGATTGTTTTTTGGTGCAGGATGTCCGCCGTGACCGTGATCAGTTGGTCTTCGGCAGGTCCGCCGATCTGGATATTGATGTCTTCCGGCAGTCCTTCGATAGTATAGTCCTGCAGAGAGAGATTATCGGCACCCTGCTTCACAGATGCCGCGTCCAGTAATACCTGCGCATTTGCGAGTCTGAGCCTCAAGATGTCCAAACCCTTGCCGCGTACATGAAATGGGAGCGAGGAGGGGATGTCTTCCAGGACGATACTCTCAGGAAGGTTGTCCAGGCTTACCTTTAGCTGCACTGTGGTCTTGTGTTCTGCCATCAGAGTGATCTGAAGCCACACGATCAAGGCGAGCACGAGCGAGAATATCTTCAAACCGAGGTTTTCGCGCATGGAAAGCTCATTCCGGAAGGGGTTGGATGTCGAGCGATTTCATTTTTTTATAGAGGGTGGTGCGTTCGATTCCGATGGAGTTTGCGGTACGGCTCACCTGCCAGTCGTTTTCTTCCAAGTAGTGAAGCAGGTATTCGCGTTCGAAGGCAGCGGTGCTTTCTTTCAAGGATGTGATGCCAAAAAACTTGTCAAGCGCACCGTTAATTTCTTCGGGTTTGTTGTTGATCTTGTTTCTGAGGTGTTTGAGGATGGTCTTGTTATTGACGTCCTTCTCGTTGATGATGATATACTTGCAGAAGTTTTGCAATTCGCGGACGTTGCCGGGCCAGTCATAGGCAAGCAGGTTACTTTTGAGTTCGTTCAGATCGAGCTGGTCATAGATATTGAAGCGGGCGGAGTAGTTTGTGAAGAAATAGCTCATCAAAAGCAGGATGTCATCGCCGCGCTTGCGCAGAGGAGGCAGTTCCACAAAGTTTCCTTCGATGCGGTAAAAGAGGTCTTTGCGGAATTTGGCGGAATCGGAAAGCACGTTCAGATCAGCGTTGGAGGCAAAGATGAGGCGAGTGTTCACCTTTTTCAGAGAACCGCCCACCACCTGGATCTCTTTATTCTCGATAGCGCGCAGGATCTTGGATTGGGCGATCAGGGAGAGATTGGTCACTTCGTCCAGGAAGAGGATGCCTTCGGAGCATTCCTCAAAAAATCCGATGCTGTTTCTATCCGCGTTTGTGAAAGCGCCTTTGACGTGTCCGAAGAGTTCGCTCTCGATCAAAGTCTCGGTGAGCGCACTGCAATTGATCGTGTGAAAAGGTTTGCCAAAGCGGCGCGAGTTGATGTAGAAATAGTTTGCAGCCACTTCCTTGCCCGTTCCGGTTTCGCCGATGAGAAAGATATCCTCGTCCACTTCGGCAAACTTCGCTATTTGGGCTCTTAGTCCGCGGATGGCTTCGCTTTCCCCGATAAATGGGAAACTGCGGGTAAATTGTTTCTTTAAAGAGAGATACTCGATTTGCAAGCCGATGTGCTCTTCTTCCTGACGTTTGAGCGTGACTGCGTTGTCGATATGCAACAGCAATTGGTTGACGCTGAAGTTGGGACCTTTTTCGATGAAGTGGTAGGCTCCCAGTTCGCGGATCTGGGCAATCTGTTCGGAATTGACCTCGCCGGAAATGACGATGATCTTATAGTTCAGATCGAGATTTTCCTTCAGATACTTGAGCACCTGCATGCCATTGAGGCGGCTGCCCACCAAAAATACATCCAAAAGGATCACATCCGGAAAAAATGTGCGCAGTTCGTCAAAGAAACTATCGCTATTCGTAGCGTGCATCACGTCATAGTCAAAGCGCTTCAGAACTTTACTGATCTGATCGGCGAGAACGCTGTCGTCCTCGAGGATGATTACTTTTCCTTTCATCGCGGCGTCCTAAGAGAGTCTTTCCTCCAGATCGGCAAGTGCGTTGATATAATAGATGTATGCCTGATCGGGAGAATCATAGGGTGAGAAGTATTTGTGCACGTCTCCATCCTGGAAATACTTCGTGCACATGTAATAGAAGTGATCCGAAGTGCTGAGCTTGCGGGCGATGGTGAGCAGGTTTTCATCCCCTTTGGCTTTGACGCGCTGCAGGAGCTCATAGAAGGTTTCGATAGCGTTTTTCTGCATGTCGTTTTCCAGCCAGGCGGAAAGATCGCGCTGTTCGTCTGCCCAGGAAACGGCATCCGGGAAGGAAAGCGATTCCTGCTGATAGTTTGCGAGAGCAAAGGTTTCCTTTGGCGTCACAAATCCCAAGTGCGGACGCTTGAGCGCCTCGGTGGGGAAGTGTTTCATAAAGTCAAAGATGCCGGTTTCCGCCCATTGGTGCTCGCCGAAAGTCTCATAGTCCATAAAGAGATTCAGGAAGAGGTTGCGGTTGTGCTTTTCACTCAGGGTGAGATGATCGATCCAGTTTACGAATTTGTCCACGGTGAGGGGATATTCGGGCCAGTCGCGATTGCTGAAGCGGAAAGCGATGTCGTCCGAGAGTTTGTAATACTTGAGCAGCAGGTTGATGTCCTTGGAATAGTTCTTATAGGCATAGAGCGGCGTTCGCCATTGCAGGATGCGGTCCACCCCCTCGGTGATGATCGTTTTGAACCCTTCGATCTCATAGACGAGGTCGGACAAGCGGTCTTGATAGATCAGCTCCGTGTTGCGAAAGGTCTCGCTTCGATATCCGAATTCTTCCATCATTAGTCGGCGATGCATTTCCACCTGATCGAGAAATTCGTTTGTGTCATACATAAAAGCCAGGGAATGATAGTATGTCTCTCCGATAAACTCGACGCAGCCGGTATCCGCCAATTCCTTGAAGGAATCCAGCGTCTCAGGACTATAGAGCTTAAATTGTTCGATCGCGGTGCCGGTGATGGAATAGGCGATGCGAAATCTGCCTTCGTGTTGTTTGATCAGATTGAGCAGCAATGCATTGGTGGGCAGATAGCATTTCTGTGCCACCTTTTTCATTACCTCGCGGTTTAGGCGTTCGTCAAAGAGATCGCTGTTTTTGCCGATATCAAGGACATTTACATGGCGCAGACGATAGGGTTGGTGCACTTGGAAATAAAAGACAACGTTTAGCATATATCACACCTTCTTAGGGATTGCTTTTGATGAATTCGGACAGCACCGAGGAATAGATGATTCTGATCTTTTCCGCTGCTTCCGTCCAATGTATCTGGTTTACTTCGCGCATGCCTTCGATGCCGATTTTTTTGCATTTGTCGGGATGCTCGATGAGGTGATTGATCGTTTCCGCTATCAGATCCACGTCCCAATAGTCGATCTTGAAGGCGTGATTGACCACTTCCGCGACTCCGGACTGTTTGGAAATGATGGAGGTAATGCCAAATGCCATCGCTTCAAGCGGCGAGATGCCAAAAGGTTCCGAGACCGAGGGCAGCACATAGATGTCGCTGGCGCGCAGTATGGTTTCCACCTGTTTGCGATTAAGAAAACCGGTGAAAAGAAACTTGTTTTTCAATCTCAAAGACGCGGAACGGCGCAAAAGCTTGCGAGCCATATCTCCGGTGCCAGCCATGAGGAAACGCGCTTCGGGATGCACTTTGAGCACGCGGTCTGCCACCTCCAGATAATAGTCCGGTCCCTTTTGGATCGTGATCCTGCCTAAAAAAAGAATGGTCGGTCCGCCGAAGATACGTTTCTTTTTGATCACCGTATCATCGGTCAAAGTGAAGGCGTTGTGCACGATGCGGATCTTTCCGGTATCGATGCGATAACGGGACATGATCATCTGCGCAGTGTATTGTGAAACGGCGATCACGCGGTCTGCATACATCATTCCGGCGTGCTCGATCTTGTGGATGCGTTCGTCTCCGGGTCCGCCGGCACGGTCAAATTCCGTGGCATGGATATGCACGACGAGTGGTTTCTTGGAGATCTTTTTCGCCACCATGCCGGAGGGATAGGTGAGCCAGTCATGTGCGTGGATGAGGTTGTAATCCAGCTCTCGGGCAAATTTCTCCGCGCGCAGGGTATATTCCTGCACTTTTTTGATCAAATCTTCCTCGCCGATGAGATGCGTGGTCATGTCCTCCCAGATCTGATGTTCCTCATGGGAGGACTCTTCAAAAACCCAATATTCCTTCTTGACTAAGGACATAAATTGCTGGATCTCCGAGAGTTGCAAATAGGATTCCGGCTTGGTCGAGATGCCGATAAAATCAAGCCGTTCGTGCACGTTGTGAAACTTACGGCGGATATATTCAGAATGCTGAATCGGGTCGAGAAACACGGTCGGCAGAGTGTCCACATCCTCTTCCTTGCGCAGTGGGAAATAGACCATTTCCTTGGTGGGAAGCACCAGGTCGATCTTGATTCCCTGCGCCAGCAGGGCTTTCACCATGCCATAGCAAGCCATTCCCAATCCACCGGAAATCAGCGGAGGGAATTCCCATGTGAACATCAATATCTTCACAAACCACCTCCGTGAGCAGCGATAAAGGTTTCGATGTTATATAGTGCGGCGACGCTGATCGCCTGTGCCGGAGCGCCTTTGGGGAAGTGTGGATTCTCTCCGTCCCAGATTTCTGCCACCGAGGCGATGTGTCCGCGCATGAAACTTTGGCGGAAAGTTCCAATAAATGAGCTTAGGGTTTTCGCAATCTCGGCATCCGGCTTTGTTCCACGATGAATCTTCAAGTATAACCCGCAAAAAGCACCAAACAACCAAGCCCAGACGCTTCCGTTGTGATATGAAAGATCTCGATCGCGTTGGGTGCCATAGTATTTCTTGCGAAAACGTGCATCCTTCGGGCTCAGTGTCCGGATTCCATAGAAAGTGTAGAGCTCCGCAAAAGCACGCTCAAATACCATTTGCATCTTGCCCTTGTCGATCAATTCCCAAGGCAGGGAAAGCGCGATCAAAGCATTGGGGCGGATCTCGGTAATCGGCACGTCCTCTATGAGACGATCGGCAAGATAATCTCCAGTCCAGAATTTCTGAAAGGCGATTTTGACCGGTTCTTTCAGATCAAGGATCTGTTCCTTGGGGATATAATTGATGCCGGTAAGCTGTTGATAGGCATCACACATCGCCTCATAGCAGCAGATCGCGTTGTACCACAAAGCGTTGATCTCCACCGGCGCCCCACTCCGCGGAGTAACGGGTTTGCCTTCAATGCGCACGTCCATCCAAGTGGCGTGGGCAAATTCCTCTTTCAGCTCGATCAATCCGTCCGGTCTCAGAAAGAACGGATATTTGTAGTTTGTGATCACGGAGGATATGATGTCCTCGCATAGATGAATCACTTCTTTCCAATAAGTAATGTCTGCCTTGCGCTTGCCCAGTTTCCAAATCAGGATGATGTACCACAGGGTGGCGTCGATGGAGTCAAAATTCGCTTCGCGTCCGGTCTCGTGCAACATATTGGGAATCAACCCATTTTGCAGATGGCGGCTATATTTGCGCAAGATCTTTTCCACTGTATCCAGATTATTGGGAGAGTGCAGCAGCGCGTTGAGCACGATCATCGTGTCTCTGCCCCAGGCGCCGTAATATGGATAGCCGGCAACGATGTCGTCATTTGCCACGAAATCCTTGAGCGCAAACTCCAGTAATTTCAAGTATTCGGGATATTTGAACAAGGTGTTGTCATTGTAATCCAGATTGTTGAGCAAAGTGTCGTCAAGATCAGGTAAATCTGGAAAATCCGCTGGTTTGGGCAGATCCGCATAACGTTTTTCAATGCGGGCAATGATCTTCGCCGGTTTGTCGATCGCTTTATCCGAGAAAAGAACATGATTTGTCTGACCGGTCTTTAGGGTGAAACGCAGCTCGAAAAGACTGATCTGATCACCGACGCCGGGATAGCCACTCATCACTTCCCAGGGATAATAGACGTTGTAATAGACATAGCGGTTTGGGAGAAACTCTCCATGCTGAGCAACGCCGTGCACTTCCATATTGTTTGAGCTGCGCTTGGCGGAAAAAGCGCATCCGTCCTCGGAATTGCAGTGTTCGGACTGAAACTCTTCAAAATCCAGGCTGCCGGGTTGGTTCAAATCGTGATGCGCGGTCATCGTAAGCTTTGGGTGCAATTCAAAATGCAGGGTATGATGCCCAAGGTTGGTATATTTGACCAACACCGTGTTGCTCTCCTCATCCAGCATGATCTCCTTGCGGATAAGGATGTCGTTTTGATGCGGCAAAGCCGAATACAGAAAGATCGGATAAGGACGCAGCCATGGTTTCACCAGATAGAGAAAGCCTTCCGGATAGATGCAGTTGCTATAGTTGTTGCTATCCAGATGGATGATCTCACCACGCCATTCGACCTTCTCTTCGATGCCAGCCACCAGGTGTCTGCGATGAAACTGACGGTCGCTGGCAATCAATAAGCCGTGATATTTGCGCTGATTGATCATATTGCCGGTTCCCAGCGCATAAGCACCATGCTTATTCGTCAGGATCCATTCATGATGATGGGTCTCCATGAAGTAATTATTCATTTAGCCACCTTTTGGTAAAATTAGTTAATCTCAATGCTGTTGATTTATTTCTATATGCCCAATCTCGTCAAGTCTTTTGTGGAAAATATTCTATTCAATATGCCTATCATGCTGATAGACCTGCATATAAAAACTAATTTAAATAACTGATTTGTTGAAATAATGCCGCAATTTCTAATGTGTGGAGTCGTTTGTGTAGTTCAACAGCCCCGTGCTGGGCAGCGCCAATATTTCATTTTTCGAGGGCATGGAACTGAAGTGTTTGCTGTAGATAATTCTCAAATCCGCGCCTTCTTCATTAAGACTGGTATAATCCGGCATTTCATATAGAAGGTCGATCGAAGCCTGTGCTAGGATGGAAGCCTGTTCATAATCGATCGCCCGCAGCAGGTTGTCGTCCTTGTCAAAGAGTCCGAGGATAAAGTATCCGCTGATCTCCACGGAGAGATTGTTTTTGAGGGTCACATAGACGTCTGCCGGACTGGGTTGATTGATCAATTCGTACAAAAAAGTCTCGTAGGTTTCAATGGGGGAAACGTAGATCTCGGATGTGAGATTGAATGCGTCTTCGTCCAACCAGTTTCCAGAATATGATCTCGCAGCGCGAAAACCGCCGAAGTGTGCCAGAGTTCTTCTTTCATACTCTTTCATGCCGGGATCGTTGATCACATAGGATGCCGGGCTGTTTGCCGCCCCTTCCTGGCGGATCACCAAAACCCAGTGATTGCGGCGTCCGGCGACCTTGACGATCACCTTGTTTCCTTTTGTTAGCTCATTGCTGAGATATTCCCAATCGTTGGCTTTGCTGATCTGGCTCACGAGTTCCAGCCCCAAGCCTTTGCCATCGATATCTCCCGGAACTTCCCAACGCATCAGATTTCCGCGCGCGAAACCACTGTTGCCACGCAGCCAAGTATTCAGTTTGTCTGGCGTCACGCGGGGATTGGAAGCTTCGGCGTTGAGCAGCATTGAAAGGCAACTAAGCACGCAACCGCTTTTGCCGATGGAACTGCGGCTTGTGCCGAGTGTGTTCTGTTTCCATCTGGTATCGCTCTGCGAATACCAATTGAAGGATTGCGCCGCCAAAACGCACAGGAATGCCGTCATGGATAGTGTCATCAGTAGTTTTTTCATATATTTGTAACCGTTATCTTATTGTAAATATGTAAAATAAGCTTGCAGGGACATCACAATCTCACAGCCTATATGTGTCAAGCAAATAATATCCCTTGCATGATTCATGCCCCTCAAATACTTTGTTTTCAGAAGAATCAAACCTACGATGAGGGATGCCTTTCTGTCATCAAGGGTGAAAAGTATTTTTTCACTCCTGATAGCAGCTCAAGCTTTCCCCACAAAGAGCCGAAAGGAGCTGATTCCGTAAAAGTCAAATCCATAACTTTAAAGATAGATTAATCAGGAGAAACCATGAAAATAGACATCCAAGGCGTCAAATCGTTCATCCCGACCGCCAAGATCGGGGAATTGATCCTTTCCCAAAGCCACGCTCCGGAATCACGGATCCGCGAGATCATCGCCAAATCCCTTGATAAACAAAGACTTGATCCGGATGAAACCGCCGCGCTGCTCAGCGTTTGCGATCCCGAGCTTAAAGCATTGATCCTGCAAGGAGCGCGCGAGCTCAAGGAAAGGATCTATGGCAACCGCATCGTCCTCTTTGCTCCTCTGTATATTGGCAACGAATGCGTGAACGATTGCGTCTATTGCGGTTTTCGCGTCTCAAATACAGAATGCCTGCGCTCCACATTGAGCCACGAACAACTGATCAGCGAAACCCAGTCTTTGGTGGAAACCGGCCACAAACGCCTGATCATGGTCTATGGTGAACACCCCAAATATTCTCCCGAATACATCGCCGATACCGTCCAGACCGTCTATGACATCAAATACAAAAAAGGCGAGATCCGCCGCGTCAATATCAATGCCGCCCCGCTCGACATCGAAGGTTTCCGCACCGTCAAATCCGTCGGCATCGGCACCTACCAGATCTTTCAGGAAAGCTATCATGAGGAAACCTACAAAAAGCTGCATCCGAGCGGTCCCAAAAGCAGCTTCCTTTGGCGTCTGGATGGGCTCGATCGAGCCATGCAAGCGGGCATCGACGATCTTGGCATCGGAGCGTTGATGGGACTCTATGACTGGAAATTTGAGGTCATGGGCTTGCTCTACCACACCATCCATCTCGAAGAACGCTTCGGGATCGGTCCACACACTATTTCATTTCCCAGGATCGAACCAGCCATCGGAACTGATTTTGCCCAACATCCACCTTTTCAGGTCTCGGACGAAGATTTCAAGCACCTCGTCGCCGTCATCCGTCTCAGCGTTCCCTATACCGGCATGATCCTCACTGCGCGCGAGCCGATCGCCATCCGCAACGAAGTGTTGAATTATGGTGTTTCACAGATCGACGCAGGTTCCAGCATCGGAGTGGGCGATTATTCCGCCAAGGATGACGAATCCAAACGCAAGAGTCAGTTCGTTTTGGGCGACACGAGATCCCTGGACGAAGTGATCTATGAGCTGGCGAAAGGCGGTTTCATTCCTTCATTTTGCACATCATGCTACCGTGCCGGCAGGACCGGAGAACACTTCATGGAATTTGCCATCCCCGGCTTCGTGAAACGCTTTTGCACTCCGAACGCGCTTTTAACCTTCGCGGAGTATTTATTTGACTTTTCTTCTGAAAAAACCCGTGCCGCCGGAATGGAACTTATCGATCGCGAACTTATCGGTATCGCGGATGAGAATATGCGCGCTTCCGTCAAACAAAAGATCTCCGAACTACAAGCGGGGAAAAGAGATATGTTTTTTTGATAGAACGCGGATAACGCAGAGCTTTATGGAAAAGAATGGATCAGGGATGGAACTGAAGATCGGGAGCTCCGGCATGAACTTGAACCAACGGGGACGTCGGTAATTCCATAACATGGAACGCCGCATCATGGAACGCCGACGTCCCCGTCGGCGACAGCAGCGATGAACCTGACACCTCCACCAATCACGTAAACCCTCCACGAATCTGCAACCGAACCACAAATCTGCAACCGATCCTACGGAAAAGAACCGACGGGGACGTCGGTAATTCGTGCGCCTGTGAGCGATACATATCAGACAGGTGAAAGTCCTGTTCAGAGCACCGTTAAAACTCTGTAGCCGAAGGTAACTGCGTCACCGTGAGGTGGGGTGGAGAGCAACTGGA
>JAUYAR010000150.1 GCA_030693415.1 Candidatus Cloacimonadaceae bacterium
TGGTCATTCGCTTCCAGTTGCTCTCCACCCCACCTCACGGTGACGCAGTTACCTTCGGCTACAGAGTTTTAACGGTGCTCTGAACAGGACTTTCACCTGTCTGATATGTATCGCTCACAGGCGCACGAACGCCGACGTCCCCGTCGGCAATAGTAGCGACAAACATAACACATCAACCAATCTGTAAACCATCCTGCGGACAAGAACCGAAGGGGACGTCGGTAATTCCATAGCGCATAGCCGAATCGGAATTCGGCTTCCCAATGGAGAGAATGCGGCTACCCAATTATCCCATGCCGATGTAGTATCTGCTTGTGACGGTGGCAGTTCCAGATTCGTAAAAGATGAAAAACGTGGCTGGATTCCAGCCTTCGCTGGAATGACGGGTTCACCCGTTCACTCGTTCACCCGCAGGATCGGCATCCTGCGCTACAAAAATCCAGTCTTCCCCCTTTGCATTACGGTATCAATACGGACTCATTACGGACTAAGTCCGTATTAACTCCGTAATGCTATGGAGTAGCGCAAAATGCCGATTCTGCGGAGAAACTTGCAATGAATTAGACTGCAATGACTTAATGCAGGAGAAGAGCAGTTGGGATAGAGTCCCTTCGTGTCGCCGACGGGGACGTCGGCGTTCCATGATATGGAATTACCGACGTCCCCGTCGGTTCTTGCCCGCAGGATCGGTTACAGATTTGTGGGTTGACCACAGATTTGTGGGTTGACTACAGATTTGTGGATGGTTTACGTAATTTGCAGATGTGTCAAGCTCATCGCTATTTTCGCATAGGGATAGAGCTTCGTGTCGCCGACGGGGACGTCGGCGTTCCATGATTTAACTCATTGCAGGCTCCTCCGCAGCATCGGCATGCTGCGGAACTGGTGAATGCGGTGCTCCGGTGTAATGCCGCGCCCTTTGCGCTTGACAGATTCCGCTTTTCCCAAAAAAAGGCACAAATAAAGATAAATCGAACAGGCAGGCGGAGTTGAGTATCCGCCGCCGGATGGAGAAAACAATGGAATATCCTTTTCATGAGATCGAGCAAAAATGGCAGCAGATTTGGCGCGAAAAACGCATTTTCAACGCTCCGGATCTTTCCGAAAAACCAAAATACTATGTCCTTTCGATGTTTCCCTATCCCTCCGGCGTTCTCCATATCGGGCATGCGTCTAACTATTCGATCGGCGATGCGGTCACGCGGCTGAAAATGATGGAAGGCTATGCCGTGATGCAGCCAATGGGCTATGATTCCTTTGGCATGCCTGCGGAAAATCATGCCATCCAGCACAATTCACACCCAAAGATTACCACCGAGGAAAATATCTCCGCCATGCGCAGCCAGTTTGACGCCATGGGCTTTGGACTGGACTGGGATCGCGAGGTCAGCACCTGCCGTCCGGATTACTACAAGTGGGGACAATATATCTTCAAAAAGCTCTTTGGAAAAGGCTTGGTCTATCGCAAGAAATCCTTTCAAAACTGGTGCGACGAATGCCAGACAGTGCTTGCCAACGAACAGGTCGAGGACGGTGCCTGCTGGCGATGCCAGAGCGAAGTTGTCCAGAAAGAATTGGAGCAGTGGTATTTTAAGATCACCGAGTATGCAGAGGAATTGCTCGATTTCAGCAAAGTGATCGACTGGCCGGAGCGTGTGATCATGATGCAAAAGCATTGGATCGGCAAAAGCGAAGGCACCTTGATCGAATTTCCGTTTGAGAACACAAATGAAACCATCGGCGTCTTCACTACTCGTCCGGACACTATCTTTGGCGCCACTTTCATGGCATTGCCTCCGGAGCATCCGCTGGTGCAGAAATGGTTGATGGAAGATACTGAAAACAAAGCGCTTGTGGATTTTTGCCAGAAGGTCATCAACGAAGACAAGATGACGCGCACTGCCACGGACACCGCCAAGGAAGGCATCTTCAGCGGCAGGTTCTGTATCAATCCTTTGAATAATGAAAAAGTGCAGATCTGGGTGACGAACTATGTCCTCATGGATTATGGCACCGGCGCCGTGATGGCTGTCCCCGCGCATGACCAACGCGATTTTGAATTTGCCGAAAAGTATGACATCCCGATGCGGATTGTGATCCAGAATCATACTCAAAACCTGATCCTGTCCGAAATGACCGAAGCATATATCGAACCCGGCATCATGGTCAATTCCGGAGCCTTTGACGGTATGGAAAGCGAAGCCGCCAAGGGTGCAATCGCTCAAGAGCTTGAAGCCGAGGGCAGAGGCAAACGCACCTCCACCTATCGTTTGAGGGACTGGGGAATCTCGCGCCAACGATATTGGGGCAATCCCATTCCGGTGATCCACTGTCCGGATTGCGGCATCGTTCTGGTTCCGGATTGCGATCTGCCCGTGCTGCTTCCCGACAACGTTCAAGTGGGTAAAACCACAAATAACCCGCTGCTTTCCGTGCCGGAATGGATCAATGTGCCTTGCCCGGACTGCGGAAAAGACGCAAGGCGCGAAACGGATACGATGGACACCTTCGTAGATAGTTCATGGTACTATGCGCGCTATGCGGATCCCCAAAACAGTGAGCTTCCTTTTGATCCGGTCAAGGGAAATTATTGGCTGCCGGTGGATCAATATATCGGCGGCATCGAACACGCCTGCATGCACTTGCTCTATGCCAGATTCATCGGAAAGTTTATGCGCGATCTTGGCTGGCTGGAGCAGGACGAACCCTTTGCCAGATTGCTCACCCAGGGCATGGTCACCAAAGACGGCGCCAAAATGAGCAAATCCAAAGGCAACACCGTCGATCCTACCTATATCATTGATCGTTTCGGAGCGGATACTTTGCGCGTATTCTTGCTTTTTGCCTCGCCACCGGAAAAAGACGTGGAATGGAGCGACGACGGCGTCATGGGTTCATTCCGTTTCCTGAACCGCGTGTGGCGATTGATCGAATCCAATCTGGAAACCATCAAGCGTGGCATGGCTTGCAGCGCAGAGCCGGAGGATGTTTCTCCGGAAATGAAACCCCTGCTTTTCAGCTCCCACCGAGGCATCAAAAAGTGGCGCGAGGATTGTCTCAAGCGCATGCAGTATAATACCGCCATCGCCGCCACGATGGAACATCTGAATCACTGCATTGCCGTGAAGAATCCCGAATCCTTGAGCGATGCCGATCTGGCGGTCTATAGTGAAGCCTGCGGTATCATTGCCCAAATGCTTTATCCCTTCGCGCCCCACATCGCTGAAGAGCTTTGGCAAATGATGGGCTTTGAGACGATGCTTCACGAAAGCGGCATGCCGGATTATGAGGAGCGCTATCTCATACAGGATAGTATCACTTACGTAATCCAGATCAATGGCAAACTGCGCGGCAGGATCGAAGTGCCTGTCGATATCGATCACGAAACCTTGAAACAGCAAGTTCTCGAGGTAGAAAACGTCAAGCGCAGCCTGGAAGGTTGCCAAGTCAAAAAGATTATCGTCGTTCCAGGAAAGATGGTGAGTATAGCGGTGTAATACCGAGTTTTTTGGAAATATGCCTATCAAACACAGCGACTTTCCCAGTAGCGCAGCATGCCGATGCTGCGGACCGGATATTCAGAGAACGCAAATACCATACATCACTACATCACTTTCTCTGCCTCTCTTCTCTGATCCCTCTGAATCTCCGTGGTGAAAAATCTCTGCTTCTCACCCGCCTTGCTCAGTGCATAAGAATCACTAAAAAATATTTCCCGCTTGACAAAAGGCAAGGGCTCTTGGGAGTGTTCCATAAATTCCGAAAAATAAGGAAATGAGGTTCATGAAAGAACGCGCGTCCCTGAAAAACATGAAACAAAAGCAAGATACAAAAGAAATAGCCGGAACGATCACCCCTCTACCGGATGGCAAGAAGTTTCGCAAACGCAAGCCCTTCGTCCAAGACTGGGTGGAGGCGATCCTCTTTGCCTTCGTGGTGGCGATGATCATCCGCAACTATACGTTTCAGAACTTCATGATTCCCTCTTCTTCGATGGAAAAGACCCTATTGGTGGGCGATTATCTGGTGGCGAACAAACTTAAATACTATTTTACCGATCCCCAACGCGAGGACATCGTCACTTTCCGCTATCCCAAGATCGAGGAAGGCACACCGGAACACCCGGAATATAAAAAGGACTTCGTCAGGATTTTCCATCCGATCTATATCAATAAAAGCGGGAGTTTTAGCAAGTTTCCCCTCACCTTTTTGCACCTCTCCTATTATGCCAGAAAGAATGTGGTGAAAAGGGTGATCGGCATGCCGGGAGACACTATCGAAGTGCGCGACAAGATCGTCTTTGTCAACGGCGAAAGATTCGAGCGCGGATATGAATGCTATGACGTCGCCGAACCCGCTCCCCCCTCCCCGCCAAGGATCATTCACGAACACCGGATGAGCCCCTTCACGATGGATTGGGTGGCGCAAAGCCGCTGGTATGAACCATTTAGAGTGGAAACGGATTCCACGGACGCGATCGCCAGACGCAACTTTTTCAACCGCGATTGGTTCGGGCCAATCAAAGTGCCCGAGGGCAAATACTTCGTGCTCGGGGACAATCGCGACGTGAGCGAAGACAGCCGTTATTGGGGATTTCTGGATCGAAAGGACATCACCGGCACGCCTTGGCTGATCTTCTTTTCCAAGGGTATCGAATATAACAAGCTGTTCGACACCCCGCACACACGATGGGACAGAATCTTCCGCCTCGCCCGTTAGGGCTCTATCTTCATATTCCTTTCTGCCTCAGGAAATGTGATTATTGCAGCTTTTTCTCGCAGGACTATTCCCGCGCCGCACTTTCCCGCTATCTTGAATACTTGGATATGGAGATAGGCCTCTATCGGGATTTCTTGAGCGAAGAGCTTGATACGATATACTTTGGCGGAGGAACGCCATCGCTTTTGAGCGCGGAGGAGATTTTCATGCTCTGCTCGCGTTTCAAGCTCAAGGAAAATGCCGAAATCACGCTTGAAATCAACCCTTTGCAGATCACGTCTTCCTATCTGAAGGAACTGGTTTCAACCCCCGTGAACCGTCTTTCCATCGGAGTGCAAAGCCTTGATAACAATGATCTTGCCTATCTTGGAAGACGTCATCGGGCTCAGCAAATCCCCGAAAAGATTTCTCTCCTGCGTGAGTTTGGTTATGATAATATCTCGCTTGACCTGATCTACGGTCTGCCGGGTTCGAGTGAGCAAAGCGGGAAGGAAAACCTCGCGCGTTTCCTTGCTTTGGGCACTGAGCATCTATCATGCTATCTGCTTACCTTAGATGAGGATACGCCGCTCGGGAAAAAGCAAAAAGAGCGGGCTACTCTACCAGAAGACGAGATTCTCGCCGCGCAGTATCATGCCATCCGTGAAGGCTTGACAGACGCGGGTTTTGAGCACTACGAGATCTCAAACTTCGCGCGATCCGGCTTTCGTTCAAAACACAATCTGCTTTATTGGAATTCCGATCCCTGGCTTGCCTTGGGAGCTTCCGCTGCCGGATGGATGCCGCCCAGGCGTTATCAGAATGCCGCTTCGCTAAAAGAGTATTACAAAGACATCGATGCCGGCGTGGTTTTCCCCAATACCGAGCATTCCGATGAGCGCCAAAACGCCGCGGACTATGCAATGATGAGCCTTCGCCTGATAGAGGGCATGGATAGTGCCGAATATAAGAAACGTTTCGGAGTTGATTTTATGAAAGAAAAGTGCGAGGCGGTCAAGCGTTTGGCAGCTTTGGACTTGCTGGAGTTTGATGAGAATCATATCCGCTTGTCAAGCAAGGCTTTGTTCATATCAAATACCGTGATCGGAGCGCTGCTGTGAAACTGGAAGAATTGCGTCTTCAGCTTGCGGAAACGATATCCGGAACTCCTTTTGAGGGCAAAACATACTTTACCGGAGGCTGCGTGCGGGATTATCTTCTGTCTCTTTCGGATGCCGTCTCCAAAGAGCGCCAATACGTCGAACAATCCACTCAGGATGTGGATATCGCGGTCGAGTTTCCCGATGGCGGAGTGCTGCTTTCACATTTTCTTCACCAAAGGCTGGGCACTTCCCACCCAACAGTCTATAATACTTTTGGGACGGCTTCAACCATTCTGCGGGGTTTGCGATTGGAATTGGTGATGACCCGTAAAGAAAGCTACCGCGCCAGGAACAGAAAGCCTTCGGTGCTTGCGGGAGATTTGCTTGACGATGCCAAAAGAAGGGATTTCACCGTCAATGCCATCTATATCAATATCTCCGATGGAGCGTTGTTTGACCCCACTCAAAGGGGGTTTGAGGATCTGAAAAATGGCGTCATACGCAGCGTTCGCGATCCCGGAGGAGTCTTTGAAGAAGACCCTTTACGCTTGCTGCGTGCGATCCGGTTTGCCGTTCAACTGGATTTCTCCATCGATGAGGAAACGCTTGCGGCGATTTGTGTTAGCAACGCGTCAATCAAAGACATCTCCGAAGAGCGGATCGCGGAGGAGTTTTGCAAGATCATCTCTCTGCCGGATATCGAAGCCGCGATTTCCGGTATCGAGCTGATGCGTGAGACCGGCATCCTGACACAAATCCTGCCGGAACTGCAAGCGTTGGTTGGACTTGCGCAAAACCACTTTCACCATCTGGACGCGTACTATCACACCCTGGAGGTGCTGCGCAAGACCGGAAACATCCCCAATCTGCGTCTCGCGGCACTCCTGCACGACGTTGGCAAAGCGCAAACTCTCACGCTCAGCGATAAGGGAAACATCCATTTCTATTATCATCATAGCGTCGGCGCCCACCTGGCGAGAGAGATCCTCAAACGTTTTCACATTCGCAAAGCCGATGCCGTCAATATCGCCTTCGCGATCGAAAAACACATGGTTTTCAAACAAGGCGGCGAGAAGGGCGAAAAGCTGAAAGATTCCACCCTGCGTCGCTATATGGAGCACGGCGATGACAAGTTGGAACTGCTCTTGGGGCTCATTCATGCGGACAATCTGTCGCACCATCCTGATCACTGTCTGCCGGATCAAATTCCAGCATTAAGACGGCGAATCGGCTTGTTGAAAGAGGTGATGCAAAGATTTATCTTGACAGGTAGAGACCTGATGGAGGAGTTTGCCATTTCCGAGGGTAGTATTATAGGAGAAATGTTGAAAATAGCGAAGGAGCGATGGTTTGAAAATCCCGAGTGGGGAAAACAAGAGCTGTTGGATATGCTGCGGCGGGAGTTTTTCCCTGGGGTAGAAGGATGATGATGCGCAAGATATTGATCGCGATGATTTTACTGCTGGCACTGTGCGCCTTGGGAGCCGAGATATTGGTGCCCATGGATATCACCCAGACAAATCATCTCAAGGCATACGGAGTGGCTTTTTCAGGCTTGAAACAGCAATACGTGGTGAAATGGCTGCTCAATTACCGGGGCGGCAGCTTTCTCTTTCCAGATAGCGACGCGATCGCTGCGCTCTGCAATATCCGTGGCGTGAGATATGAGATCATAGCTTCCGCTCAGGTGGCATCCATCATGAGCGAAATCCAGGAATCCAACATGGAATTCGTGGTGCTTGAAAAAGAACCCAAGATCGCCATCTATATCCCTCCCAATACTTTGCCCTGGGACGACGCCGTCACCCTCGCGCTCGAATATGCCGAGATCGAATATGACCGGCTCTGGGACGATGAGGTTCTCTTGGGAAAGCTTGCGGACTATGACTGGCTGCATCTGCATCACGAGGATTTCACCGGGCAGTATGGCAAGTTTTATGGCTCATATCGATACATGCCCTGGTATCAGGATGATGTGCGCGAGAACGAGACAATGGCTGCAAGACACGGATTCTCAAAGGTTTGGCAGCTCAAACACGCGGTTGCGGAAAAGATTCGTGATTTCGTCTTTAAGGGAGGATTCATGTTTGCCATGTGCGCAGCAACGGATACTTACGACATTGCCATGGCGGCGCATGGAATCGACATCGTGGACGCGCTGATCGATGGCGACGGGATCGATCCCAATTATCAGAGCAAGCTCAATTTTGACCGCTGTTTCGCCTTTGAGAACTTTAAGCTCAAGACCAATCCCTTCGAATATGAGTTCTCGGATATCGACGCCAGCGACTATTCAATGCTGCGCGGCGCGGAGGCGGATTATTTCCAGCTCTTCGATTTCTCCGCCAAATACGATCCCGTTCCGACAATGCTCACGCAGTGCCACACAAACGTGATCGACGGTTTCCTCGGACAGACGACTTCCTTCTTCAAGGACAAGGTCAAAAAAAGCGTGATCATCCTGGCGGAAGTGCCTTCCCATAACGAAGTGAAATACCTCCACGGCAACATCGGCAAAGGGACATTCACCTTCTATGGCGGACACGACCCTGAAGATTATCAACACAAGGTGGGGGATCCGGAAACGATTTTGGATCTGCATCGCAATTCACCCGGCTATCGCTTGATCCTCAACAATATCCTTTTCCCCGCGGCGGAAAAGAAAGAACTGAAGACCTGATAACAGGACAGCGGATGATGAAGTTTTATACGAATACATACAAAACTCAAGTCAAGGTTGGGCTCTTCACCCTGATCATTGGACTTTTCCTGCTGATCAGCTATTTGTGGCTCACCAACAGTTTGAACGTAGGCGCCCAACAGGAACTGAAACTGAGCTTCGACAACGTGATGGGCTTGGAAATAGGGGATAAAGTGATGTTCCGCGGCATGGAAGCGGGTAGAATCCGCGAGATCCGTATCAAGGGAGATCGCGTCTTCGTATCTGCAAAGATCGGCAAAGATTTTAAACTCAAAGATGGCAGCCGCTTCTATATATCGGATAGCAGCCTCATGGGCGGCAAGGGTTTATTCATCGAACAAGGCAGCCGTGAGACCTGGCTGGCGATGGATAAAACCCACACAGGAGAATCCCCCGCAGGTGTGATGTCCATCGTTGCCAAAGCCTCTTCGGCGATCGACGAAATGAAATCCATGATGGCACAATTGGGCTCTAAGGAAGGGATCATCGGCAAATCATCCAATATGATAGACGATGCAGGTGCCGCGGCGCGCTCTGTTGATGCCCTCGCGACGGACATGAATACCGAAATCGGTGCCGTGCTTTCGCGCATCGATGCCCTCACCGCTCAGATCAATTCAATCGTGAATGCCAACCGCGAAAACGTAAATAACGTGCTGGCTTCCTCACCAATGACGATGCAAAACCTGAATCATACCCTGGACAGCCTGCAAGTTCTTTCCGGTAAGCTGCATCAGACCGTGGATGGCGTCAATCGCGGTAAAGGCAGCGCGGGATTGGTGATGACGGAGGACGAGCTATACCGCCGCCTGATGGAATCCGTGAACAACCTTGACGCTCTCGTCAAAGACGTGAAGTCAAATCCCAAGAAATACGTCAAATTCAGTATATTTTAGGAAAGACAATGAATATAAAAAAGACCCTCATGCTTGTCTTGCTGCTCATTCTGGCGGCGCTGGCAAGTGCATATAACTTCGGTCAAAACAAGGTAAATGGCAAGCTAACCGACTGGTCGATGATTCAGACCATGCACTTCGATATCTATTTCCCCGCGGGCAATGACGAATTTGGCAAGCTCGCGGCGCTGATGGCTGAGGAGACCTATTATCTGTTGAGAGCGGATCTGCGCTTTCCAGTCTCCAGCCGCATCCCGATCATCTTTTATGGCAGCAAGACGGAGTTTCAAAGCACAAACATCATCTATCCCATCCTCACGGAAGGGGTTGGCGGTTTCACCGAAAGCTTGCGCAACCGCGTGGTGATTCCCTTTGAGGGCAGCTATTCCAAGCTGGAAGAGCTGCTCGTCCATGAACTCGTCCATGCCTACGTGAACGCGTTGGACGACCGCATCACCAATGCTTTCAACTCCTTGCGCCCCACCGGTTTCCCCTTCTGGTTCTCGGAAGGGCTGCCGGAATTTCTCTCCATCGGCGGTGAGGATAACTTTAACAACATGTTTGTGCTGGATATGGTGGTCAATGACCGTCTGCCTTCGCTGGAAAACATCGAGGGCTATTATGCCTACCGCCTGGGCGAGAGCTTTTTGACCTATATTGCCAATACTTACGGCAGGGAAAAGGTCTCCGAGTATTTCTACGCCATCCGTTCGATGAATAGCTTTCAAGACGCCACCAAGAAGGTCTTCGGACTGGAATTCAAAGAGCTTGAATCCCGTTGGCGCTATCAGCTCAAGCGGGACTATTTTCCCACGATGAACACCCATGGCGTGCCCAAGGAAGATTTTGAACAACGCACCGATCACACCAAGGACGGATCCTATTTCAACTTTATGCCCCGCTTTTCGCCGAACGGACAACGCTATGTCTTTTTTTCCAACCGCGGAGCGCGCTACAGCATCTGGATAGCAGGCACACAAGGGCTTTCCCCCGCTCGCAAACTGATCACCGGAGAGAGCAGCGGGAAGCTGGAGGAATTCTATTATTTCCGTTCTAATATAGCCTGGTTTTCGGATAACCGCCGCATCGCCTTTTCGGCAAAGACCGCGAACGGCGATCGCATCCACATCATGGACGTAGAACAGCGCAAGATCATTGAAAGTTATGCACTGCCGCAGCTTTCCGCCATCTATGAAATCGATGTGTCTCCGATAGACGGCAAGATCGTGATCGCCGGACAGATGAAAATGCAGTCTGATCTCTTTCTATTCGATCCGGAAAGCGGAGAACTGACCCGTTTGACCGACGACTATTATGATGACGCCCAACCGCGTTTTTCGCCGGATGGCAGAAGTGTTGTTTTTTCCTCCGAACGCAGCCTGGATCTTAATGGTCAGCGCAAGGGCTTCTTTGCCAATCTCACCCGCGATATCTACACCTATGACTTGGATAGCGGTCAGATTCACCAACACACCTTCGGAGAGGCAAATAGCAGCTTCCCGCTCTTTGACGGCAGCGGCGAAAAGCTGATCTATGTATCCGAAAAAAATAGAATTACAAATCTGATGACCATTGATCTTCCCAGCGGAAAAAGAGCACAAATGACCGAGGTTCTGTCCGGAGTTTTCAGCGGGGACGTTTCCCAGGACGGACTCTATCTGGTCTTTTCAAGCTACTTCAACGGCGCCTGGGACATCTATTTTGGCAACAACCCGTTTTCCAACCTTGAATATACGGATTATCCCGAGGCAAAGCTATCTACCGGTGAGCGCGACTTGTTAGACCACATCAACCTCCGCGATCTGGACTATTTTGGCAAACGCCCCAAACAGAAACCGCGGCGGATCAATCCCGCTCCGCAATATGACAGCCGCAGACCCTTCCTCGGCGATATCCAGGAATTCAGCTTCACCCGCGAGGATTCCCTCAACCTCTTTCGGGACTTCAGCTATGATGACCGACCCGATGCAATAGTCAACCCTCCGCAGGTGAAACCCTATCACACCCGTTTCAGCCTGGACAGCCTTTGGGGCGGGCTGGCATATTCCTCCGCAGTGGGAACGATCGGCTATATCGAACTGGGCTTGAGTGACATGATGGGCAACCACGGCATCGGCATCAATGCCGGAATCGCCGGAAAGCTGGAAAAGTCCAACCTCCTGCTCAGCTATCTCTATCTGAAACGCCGGGCAGATTTTGGCATCGGCGCTTTCAATCTCTTTGACGAGACGATCTACCGGTTTTCCATTCCGGGACCGGATGACTATTTGAAGTATCGCGAGCGGCAGACCGGCGCCTATTTTCTCACCCGCTATCCATTCAACCGCTTCCTGCGAGCCGATTTTGAACAGCTTGTCTATCAACGGGAATGGAGCTGGGATAAATGGATCTGGAATTCCGACGCCACCGAAGGCAATTGGGCGGATCTCACCAATCCAGAAAAGAGTTGGGTCTATTCCCCCGCTATCAGTTTGGTGCACGACAACGCTCTATATGGCTCGACCGGACCCTTGGTGGGTTGGCGTGCTTATTATACACTACGTACCAGCATTGCCGATAAGAAGATGGAATACCTCACCAATTACCTCGATATCCGCAGCTACACTCTTTTCAGCAAGCGATACGCCTTGGCTTTCAGAGGTATTGGCGGAGTGACAGTAGGTGACAGCACTCAAGTATTTACTATTAAAGGCTACAATGGTGTCCGTGCCTACGAAGGCGATCTCAATGGGCAAAAGAAAGCCCTGATCAATGCCGAGCTGCGATTTCCCTTCTTTGAATACATCGCCATGGCGTTTCCGTTGCCCATCACGCTTGGAAACATCCGCGGCAGCGTTTTTGCAGATCTGGGCACCGTATTCGACGAAGCCAAGGATTTTCGTGCTTTCGACAACGGCAAGCTCAAGGATCTTCATCTCAGTTATGGCTGGGGACCGAGGATCAATCTGGGCTATGTCGTTCTCCGGCTCGATATCGCATGGTCGTCGAATCTTTCCAAAATATCCAAGCCGGCTTATTACCTGAGCCTGTCCGAAGATTTTTAAGTGAAATTAATGTAATATAGGAGTCAAATCATGAAAATCGATTTGTTGCGCAAACTTCCCGATCACATGGATACCGTAGTGGTAATGATGGAGGAAAAGGGAAACATCAAAAACGTTGAATTCCTGACCGACACGCTCAAGGAAGCCATCGCCACTTTCGTCAAAAGCGACGATTTTACCTTCAGCTATGCCGCGCTCAAGAGTTTCCAGGCGGTGCAGAATCACACCCGCACAAACGTCATTCTTTGCGGTATCGGCATTGCCGCGAAGCTCAGCATGGACAAGCTGCGCCAGCTCTTTGCCTCTTGCATCCGCGCGTCGCTGAAACTGAACGCGCGCCAAGTCTATATCTTCCCCGGTTTCGTCAATCCCACCGGGGATGTCCAGTTTGGACACGTGCTTTCCGAAGCCGCCCTGCTGGCAGAATACAAGTTCTCCAAGTATCTCAGCTCGGACAAACAGCACAGCATCGAATCCGTGCATCTGGCGCTCAACCTCAAAAACACCCGCCATATCAACCGCGGCATTTTAGAGGGCAGAATCTATGCGGAAGCAACCAATCTGGCACGCAACCTGGTGAACGAGCCTGCGAACGTGATCACTCCCGAAAGCCTTGCCGAAGCAGCCAAGAAAGCCGCCCTGCAATACGGTTTCTCCCTCGAGATATTCACTCTGGACAAGCTCAAACGCCTCAAGATGGATGCCTTCCTCGCCGTCGGACGCGGCTCCAAACACGAACCACGCCTCATCATTATGAAATATCACGGCAATCTGGAACACAAAAACAAGGTGATCGGACTCGTGGGAAAAGGACTCACCTATGACAGCGGCGGATATTGCATCAAAACCCCGCAGGGCATGGTGAACATGAAAAACGACATGGCTGGCGCCGCCGCAGTGATCGGAACCTTTGCCGCCATCGCCACCCTCAAGCTCAAGATCAACGTCATTGGCATCATCGCCGCGTGTGAAAATATGATCTCAGGAGACGCCTATCGCACCGGAGACATCCTTCGCAGCATGGCGGGCAAGACCATCGAAGTGATCAATACTGATGCCGAAGGACGCCTCACTCTGATCGACGCCATCACCTATGCCATCACAAAAGAGCATGTGGAAAAGATCATCGATATCGCCACCCTCACCGGAGCCGCCGTCGGAGCCCTCGGAAATCAGATCTCCGCCGTCGTCACCAACGACGACAAATGGCTGGACAAGCTGAAAACCGCCTCCGAATCCAGCGGCGAAAAGATCTGGCAGCTCCCTGCCCACGAAGATTACAAGGAACTGATCAAATCCGAGGTCGCCGATCTCAAAAACAGCGGCGGACCCTTAGCCGGAACCATCACCGCAGCCCTCTTTATCCGTGAATTCGTGGAGGAAAAACCCTGGATCCATATCGACATCGCCGGCACTGCGTTGCGCGACAAGGAAAGCGGAGTCTATTCCTATGGCGCCACCGGAGTGGGCGTGCGGCTGCTGACTTCGCTGCTCAAGGAAATGGAATAATGCGTATCCGCCGGATCCTGATCCCACTTTTGCTTTTGATCCTGCTGGGCACCTTGTCCTGCAAGGGAAAAGCTAAAAGCAGCAAACAGTTGATTATCGTCTCCATCTATCCTTGGGAGCTGGTATTGAAAGAGCTGGTCGGCGAAGACATCGAAGTGCGAAGCATCATCCCGCCGGACGCATCGCCACACACCTGGTCTCCCAAACCGGCAGATCTTGCCGCGCTTCAGAATGCGGATCTGGTGATCTCAAACGGACTCGGACTGGAAACCAATCTGCTCTCCGCATTTGAAAGCCGGGGAGATAAGCACATCAGCATGGCGAAGCTTCTTGCGCTGAATGAGGTTTACGGATGTTCCTGCATGCCCGATGAGGACGATCATAACGAGGAAAACGATCCCCATATCTGGACATCCCCTTCCATCCTGCTACGAAGCGTCATTGCCCTCACGGACATCCTTCAAAGCCATTTTCCCCAAATCGCGGACAAGATCAAAGATAACGGGCACCGCATGGCATCCTCCATCACCGCAGCGCATCAGCGCATCATGCAGGAACGCCTCGCGATCCACAATCCCGCAGTGGTCACCTTTCACGACAGTTTCCGCTATTTTTTGGATGCCTACAACATCGAATTCGTCGGCGCCGTGCAAAGCTCTCCCGGCAAGGAACCTACGCCAAAGGAACTGGCGGAGCTGGGCAAACGCATCAAAGCCAAAAACGTGAAGGCGATCTTCGTGGAACCGCAAATGAACCGCCAGCCGGCGGAAATCCTGGCAACCGAATTTGATCTCAAACTCGTCGAAATCGATCCCATGGGCTATACCATAAAAGCGACCACCATCGCGGAGTTTCTCATTGGCAATTGGGAAAGAATGAAACTGGGTCTTAAATAGGAACCTATGAGTGAAATAGCTCGCTCGCGGACAAGATGATCGAGATCAAAGACCTGAGCTTTTCCATCGGTGAAAACAAGATCCTTGTGGACATCAATCTCGCCATCGCGGATCAGGAGTTTGTGGCGATCATCGGTCCCAACGGAGCGGGAAAATCCACCCTGATCAAGCTGATCCTCGGCATGATTCCCATGCAAACGGGAAAGATACTCATCGATGGAAGCCCTCATCTTCAATGGCTGAACCACAATCCAGTCGGCTATCTGCCTCAGCGTGAGGATTTTGACCGCCGTTTTCCCGCCACCGCGATGGACATCGTTCTCATGGGATTGGCAGGAGAAATCCCGCTTGGTGCGCGTTTCAAAAAGACGCATCGAGCGCTTGCTATTGAAGCGATGGAATATACCGGCACGGCAGAGCACGCCAAACGTCTGATCGGAACCCTTTCCGGAGGAGAGTTTCAGCGCGTGCTATTGGCAAGAGCGATCGTTTCCCGCAGCAAATATCTGATCCTGGACGAACCGGAAGCCAGCATCGACCACACCGGCGTGGAAACCTTTTTTGCCCTGCTCAAAGATCTCAATCAACAGGGAAAGACGGTGATCACCATCTCCCACGACCTGCACACCCTCACCGAGTATTGCAGTTTTCTCGTCTGCCTAAACCGCCATCTGCACTGCCACACCCAGACCGAAATGGTGAACGCGGAATTGATTCACAAGACCTTCGGCAAAGCGGTAAAGATCATTGAAAAGGGCTATTGAAGATGTTTGAATATGGCTTTTTGGTCTATGCTTTGATCGGCGCGGTGCTTTCCGCTGTTAGTTTGGCGCTTTTTTCTCCGTTTGTGACCCTGCGTAAGATATCCTATATGGGTGAAGCGCTTTCCCACATTGGCTTTGCGGGTATCGCCATCGCTTTGATACTCGGCATCGATCTCTTTGCCACGACCCTCGCTTTTGTAGTCCTGATCGCGCTTGCCATCGGTTTCCTCGCCCAACACAAAAAGCTGGAGGAAGCCAACGGCATCACCATCTTCCTCTCCGTTTCCATGGCATTGGGCGTGGTGCTGATCTCGCTCAAAAAGAGCTACACTTTCGATCTTTCCAGCTATCTTTTCGGAAACGTCCTGCTCATCGGCAAAGCCGAGATCATCTATCTGATCCTGCTGCTGATTGCCAATCTGACGTTTATCCTCGTCTTCTACAAAGAGCTCTTTTACCTCTCCTACAATTCAGAAATGGCAGCATTTTACCGCATCCGCGCGAATCTCATCAACCGCATTTTCCTCGCTCTGCTGGCTGCCAACATCGTTCTCAATCTCAAATCCGCGGGCATCATCCTTGTGAGTGCGCAATTGATCCTGCCAGCAGCTACGGCGTTCAATCTTGTCCGCAGACTCGGCTCCGCCATCGTTGTCAGCCTAATTGTGGGTTTGGTCGCGGCGCTGGGAGGCTTTGCGTGTTCCTGGTATCTGAATCTGCCCACCGGCGCGACGATCGTGCTGCTGGAGTTTGGTCTATATCTTGCGAGCTTGGGTGTGAAGAGGAGATGAGATAGCTACCGCAGCAGTGCATTGCTGCAGGGTTGAGATGGCTTCCATACCAGAATTATCGGCGCATTGAAGATACATAAAATCGTAAAGAAAGTCGCCGCGACTGTCAGGTTGAGAAATTTGCTTTGGATATTTGCTTCGCGATTTACTTTGTTTTTCTTCGTATGTATTTCGCAGCATCGGCATGCTGCGCTACATCCAAAGCATTAATCAAGCCTTAATCAAGCGTTAATCAAGCGTAATAAAACTAACGCTTGATTAACGCTTGATTAAGGCTTGATTAACGCAGTCAAGTGAGAGAGCGGCTTGCCGCCAAGGTGAATATCCTAACAATCCACCCTTCTACTCGTCCACCGCTCCGTTTCTCATTCTCTGATTCCTCTGTCCCTCTGTGGTGAATCAAATCTCTGAAACTCACTCTTCCACCTTATTCAAACCACCTAAAAACTCAATTTGATTGACAAAAGCGCGCCAAAGCAATTTAAGGCACATAATCGGTAAGATGGATTTAATTCGCTATCCGGCAAGGATATAAGGACAAAAAATGAAACAGGAACACATACGAAACTTCTGCATCGTCGCCCACATCGATCATGGAAAATCTACTCTGGCGGATCGGTTTTTGGAAGCGACTCACGTGATCGGCAAAGGCGCTGAGGTGGCTCAGGTCTTGGACAGCATGGATTTGGAACGCGAAAAAGGCATCACCATCAAGAGCCACGCCATCAGAATGATCCACAACTATAAAGGACAGGACTATATCCTGAATCTGATCGACACCCCCGGGCACGTGGATTTTTCCTATGAAGTTTCCCGCGCGTTAGCTTCCTGCGAAGGCGCGATCCTTTTAGTGGACGCCTCCCAGGGCATCGAAGCGCAAACGATGAGCAACCTTTATCTGGCTCTGGAAAATAACCTAGAGCTGCTGCCGGCACTGAACAAAATTGATCTGCCCAAGGCGGATATCGAAGGCACGGAACACGATCTGGTGGAAATCCTCGGCTGCAAACCCACTGACATCAAACGCGTGAGCGCCAAAGCCGGACTCGGCATCATCGAACTTTTGGACGCCGTCGTCGAAGTCCTTCCCGCTCCCAAAGGCGTGGAAAATTCTCCTCCCAAAGCTTTGATCTTCGATTCCTATTTTGATATGTATCGCGGCGTGGTGGTGTTGGTGCGCGTCTTTGACGGAATGCTGAAAAAGGGAGACCGCATCCGGCTTTTTTCAAACGCCCGTGAATATGATATCGAAGAGATCGGATATCTGGGGCTCAAGTTCTCTCCCCAAAAGGAATTGTTGACCGGTGAGGCGGGATATGTGATCGCCAATATCAAAGAAGTGGCGGACGCGCGCGTCGGAGATACCATCACTCTCGCCAAGGGCGGCTGCACGGAAATCCTGCCAGGCTTTATGGAGCCGAAACCGATGGTCTATAGCGGCATCTTTCCGATCAACGGCGAGGACTATGAAAACCTCGTGGATTCGATCGCCAAGCTTAAGCTAAACGACGCCTCGCTCATCTATGAAAAGGAAAATTCCGCCGCGCTCGGATATGGTTTTCGTTGCGGATTCCTCGGCATGCTGCATCTGGAGATCGTGAAAGAACGCATGATGCGGGAATATAACATTCCGATCATTGCCACAACGCCCAGCGTGCGCTTTCTGATCAAGCTCAAAAACGGATCCGACATCATCGTCAACAACCCCATCGACTTTCCTGATCCAAACTATATCGACACCATCGAAGAACCCTTTATGGAGACGGAGATCATCGTTCCCACGGATTATATCGGCAACATCATGAAACTGGCTCAGGATCGCCGCGGCATCCAGAAAAACATCCAGTATATCGATGAAAAACGCGTAGCATTGCATTATGAGATGCCGTTGATCGAGATTATCTTCGATTTTTATGACAAGCTCAAAACCGTGAGCCGCGGCTATGCCTCGCTGGATTACTCCTTCAAGGATTACCGTCCCTCAAACGTGGTCAAGGTGGATATCCTGATCAACGGCGAAAAGGTTGATGCCATGAGCTTTATCTGCCATCACGACAAAGCTCATAATTGGGGAAAAAGCGTCACCACCACGCTCTCGGAAGTGATCCCGCGGCACATGTTCAAGATCGCCCTGCAGGCTTCCATCGGAGCCAAGATCATCGCCCGCAGCACAATCAACGCCATGCGCAAGGATGTGCTGGCAAAGTGCTATGGCGGAGACGTATCGCGCAAACGCAAGCTATTGGACAAACAAAAGGAAGGCAAGAAAAAGATGAAGGATATCGGCAGCGTGTCCGTCCCCCAGGAAGCTTTCCTCGCAGTTTTGAAAGCGGATCGCGATTGACCAAAACCCCACTATGAAGAAGCTGCCGGTTCTGATCGCCATCCTGCTCTGCGCTTTGCAGATCGGTGCTCTCAGGATCAGGGAGGTTTCCTATTCCGCGGATTTTCCCTTTGACGAAGTGAGGCTGAGACAGGTTTCGGGCTTGAGGAAAGGAGCAGAATATTCCCCGGAGCTCCTGAAAATGGCGATCACCGCTATGCAGACCGAGCTAAGCAGACAGGGACGCCATTTCGTGAAAATCCCTTATCCGGAGCTGATTCCGGTTTCTGAGGAAGAGCTGGATTTGAGCTTTCTTTTGGACGAGATCATCAGTTCAAGGCAGGTATCGGTTCACTTTGTCGGCATGCGTTATTTTTCCGAGGCAAAGCTGAAACAGGTTTTGCTCATCGGAGAGGAACGCAGATTCAGCATTGATGAGCTGCCGGGCTTGATGAACCTGATCCTGGATCAATATCATCAACGCGCCTATCTCTTTGCCAAGGTGAGCCTGGACTCATTGGTTTATGGGGACGCGCTCGGCGCCTGGCTGAGAATCGAGGAAGGCAAGCCTTTCAAGGCGGAACGCTACTATTTTGAGGGCAACCAATATACCCGCGATCAAACCCTGATCAAGCTTTCCGGGCTGGCGCAAAAGCCTTTGATCACCCCCCAGGCTCTCGATCAGGCGGAACAAAACATCCTGCGCAAAGCCTATATCCGGGACGCGATCATCGAACCGATCGAGGAAAACAGCCTCCTGATCAAGATCGAAGAAGGCAAGATGACCTATCTGGAAGGCATCCTGGGAATCAACCAGCGTGAATTGAAAACCGAGCTCAGCGGTCTGTTGCGCTTGAAGTTTCTCAATCTCTGGGGTTCGGATCGATCGATCAGTCTGTATTGGAAAGAACACAGCGGCAGCGGAGAACTGGAACTCAGCTATCATGAATCAGGGCTCAACCGCTTTCCGCTCTCCGGCGATCTCTATCTCTATCGCGCAGTGCAGGATTCTTCCTGGATCAAATCTCAGGTCCGCGCCGAGATTTATTCCTATTTTGCCAATCACCGCTATGGCATCGAAATGGTGGGTGAATCCATCGCTCCGGGCATGCGGCGTCCCATTATCGTGGATAAAAACGCCCGCCGCAGCATCGGCGCGTTCTGGAGATTCGACAACAGCCGCCCGAGGATCAATCCTGCCAAAGGCATCGAAGCTGATCTCGTCTATCGCATAATCTACTCAGACCTCGCGAAACGTTTCAGGGACGCCTTTGAAGCGGATTACAGCACCTACTTGAGGATATCAAACCGCTTTGTGACGTCGCTGGGATTTCACCTTCGCAACCTCAACGACACCGCGGCTTTGGATTATGAACTCTATAAAATGGGTGGTTATTCCAGCCTGCGGGGCTATGGCGAAGATGAGATCAGAAGCCACCGGCTCGGATGGGCAAATTATGAGCTGCGCTATCACCTCAGTCCCCAATCGCGCGCATTCGTCTTTTTTGATCATGGCGCTTACGCATTGCCGCTGAATCGTTTCAAATCAGACCTCCTCGCTCTGGGGCTTGGCATCAAAGTGAATACCAGACTCGGAATTCTGGGTATCGCCTATGGGCTTGGCTATCGGGAAAACGGCTTTGCGGATTTCGGTTCCGGCATGGTTCATGCCGGGCTTGATTTGTCTTTTTAGGGTATCCCCAAAAAAAATCTCTTGCCAAAAATATCATACTCTATAGGTTGGCGACAATAAACAAGTACATAGATGTGAGTAAGGACTGTGTGAAAGGATACTAAAGGGCTCGCGCCTTTTTCGCCTTTCAAACAAAAAGCCCCGGCATGGCTATATCTGCCGAAAATATCAAAATCAAACCCAAAAAAATATGGATTTCACTTATGGAGGAATCACCATGAAAAAACTTATCTTATTGGCCCTAATCGCTATGATGCTTATCGGCATGGTCGCTTTCAGCGCGTGCAAAGCAAAGACCGAAGAACCCAAGACTGAAGAAATCGCTCCGGCTATAGAAATCCCCACTGATACTACAGTCGTGGTTCCGGTGCCTGAACCAGTTCCAGCCAAAATCAAGTAATACAAACACGCTGAAACAACAATAGCGCAGTCCTTAAAAAACGGGTGTCCTTGTGACACCCGTTTTTTTTTACTCATAATTTTTTTAAGCTGTTGAATCAATTCCACATTCCCGGACTTTGAGGAAGGCAGATATTATCGTGAAAAAAGGAATGTTTCTTGCATCGTTAACGCGATATAAGCGAGGTAGATTGCATGACGACTAAAACCGCAAAAGACTACTTGTGTTACTGTGGACTGAACTGCAGGATGTGCAGCATCGTTGCCACCTTGCCGCGCCTGGCGGGAAACTTGCATCAAACCCTTCAGGAAGACGGTTGGGAATTCTATGGTTCCGAGCTCTTTCCCGAGTTTCCGGATTTCTGGAAAGTGTTGAAAAGCATCTCCGAACTTGATCAGACCAGCCCTTTTTGCCGCGGCGGCTGTGGAGACCCTGATTGCGGGATCCGCAAGTGCGCCATCGCCAAAGACATCGACGTCTGTGCTTTCTGCGTCGAATTTCCCTGTAAACAACTAACCGATTTCATTAGACGTTATCCGTTTATAGTGCAGAACAATCACCGCATCCGCGAGATCGGCATCGACGCCTGGCTAACAGAACAGGAAGAACTGGCTGCCAAAGGTATCACAAACCGTGATCTGTGCATTCAATCCGGCATGTGAAACGCATGATCTGCAAAATCAGGGAAAAATGGTTGACAATTTCATCCTACTCCGTAAGCGTGGTGTCGTGGTTGTTTTCATCTTCATAAGATTGAAAAAACGCACCTATAACAGTGACACTGAGTATGGGTCAACATAGGAAAATGAGTATAAAAACGAAAATAAGATAAATAAACTAAAGGAGCCGATCATGAAAAAGATCCTCTTGATTAACCTGATGATCGCAATCTCTTTGTTATGTTTTGCCGGCATAGACGAGTTTTACTCATTCAATGCCACCACTGGAACATACGTTCCGATCACAGGAACCCCAATTCCGTCGATTCACTCGGACGATGCCTTATCCGAAGCCATCAATATCGGGTTTACCTTTCCCTATGGAGAAAACGTTTATACGGTGGTTCGCGTTTCCTCAAACGGATGGGTGGGTTTTGGTCCAACTTTTGCTCACAGCAATCTGAGCAACCAGCTTCTGTCCACCGAGTACCGTCCTTTGGCAGCACCGCTCTGGGATGACATCAGTTTGTCCGGCGGCACGGCACAGTATCTCGTGACGGGCACGGCGCCAAACCGGATCTTCACGGTTCAGTATCAAAACGCGAGGTGGAATTACAGCGCCACCAACCAGTTCAACTTTCAGGTGCGTCTCTATGAAACCGGAAAGATAGACTTCATCTATGGCACCTATACCGGCACGCCTTCCAACGCTTCGGCTTCCATCGGGATAAACATGCTGCCCGGTGGATCAACCTGGATCTACAGCGTAACTCCCGGTCCGCCGGCAACTGTATCCCAAACCACGGAAAACATATCAATCTCAGCCTTCCCAGCCAATGGCACCATCTATGAGTTCCTGCCTTTAGTGGCAGCAAACAACGATCTGGCGGCTGTGGGACTACTTGGAGATACCACTCCCTCGCAGGGAACTCCCACCAATTATACCATAACGGTTCGCAATCGCGGCTCCAATGCCCAAAACGTATATCAGGTCAAGCTTGTCACATCTACGGGGGCTGAACTGGCATCGATCGCCGGCACTCCCATCGCCGCGGGACAGACCATCGATTTCACTGTTACCTGGACCCCCGCAACCGAGGGTCCGCTGATCATTCGTGGCAGGGTCGTCCTTGTCGGAGATCAAAACCCAAACAACGACCAGACTCAGCCATTGAACATCACCGTCATGCCCGAAGGCATGGTGGTCGTCACCGTCGGAGCGGGAGACCAGCAAGCCCAGATCCCCGTCAATATGTACTGGATGAACAGCCTCTTCGAGACTCTTTACTATCCTCAGGAACTCGGTATGTTCGGCACAGTCACGGCTCTTTCCTTCTACAACAGCTTTGTGACCAACCTGCCGAATAAACCCACCAAAATCTGGCTCGGCTCCACTCAAAACGACAACCTTGCCGGTGGATGGATTCCCTCCACGCAGCTCACACTCGTCTATGACGGCAATGTGAATTATCCCATCGGGCAAAATACCATCACCATCCCCCTGCAAACTCCATATACCTACGCCGGCGGAAACCTCGTGATGATGGTGAACCGTCCCATGGACACGCAGTATTTCTCCCCTTCGGACGTTTTCTATAGCCAGACCGTGGGCACGAACCGCAGTCTGCATATCTATTCCGACGGAACGCAGTACTTCCCGGAAAATCCTCCCACCGGAGCCACACCGACCGGGCAATTTCCTAAGACCACCTTCCACATGACTCCAATTGGCCCAAATCCGATTTTTATGGTCAACCCCAGCAGCCACAACTATGGAACGGTGCTCCTGAACAGCACCCACAACCGCAACTTCAACGTGATGAACGTAGGTGGCGGAACCCTCACCATCACCAGCATCGGCATCGCAGGCAGTGAATACATGACCCTGCAAAACCTGCCCGCGCTTCCGGCAAACCTGAATACCGGTCAGTTACTCACCTTCACCGCAAGATACAATCCCACGATCGCGGGGAACCATACAGCCACGATCACCGTGAACGATCACCTTCGTTCAGGGGGACGCTCCACCCGGGACCGCCTACCCAACACCATCGCGCTGACGGGTAGCTGCGTCGATCCCACCATCACCGCGCTGCCCTACTTGCAAAACTTCGATGCGGTCACAGCTCCCGCTTTACCTGTGCAATGGACAACCATCGTCCAATCCATCGCCCCCGCCGCAGGAGTGACGACCAGCGCCACAACCCCATACTCGGCGCCTAATAGCGCTCTGATGACAAACAGCACGGACGCCAACGCTTCGCTGATCTTCGTAGCGCCTCCATACGTGAACACGATCAACACCAACGCTACCAGAACCAAATTCTATGCCCGTTCCTCCGGAGCGAACTTCACCCTCTCCGTGGGTGTATTAACCAATCCGCAAATCGCTGCGACCTACATCGAAACCCAGGTGATCACTCTCAGCACTACCTGGACGGAATACGTGGTCACTTTCGGAGGTTATACCGGCACGGGCAGAACCATCGCTTTCAAGCATGGACTGGGTGGAACGAACCGCTCCATTTTTCTGGACAACATCATGCTGGAATACATCCCTCAAAATGATCTTGCCGCGCTATCAATAACCGGAAACACCACGCCCTCCGTGGGCATGCTGTCAAACTATAGCATCAGCATCTTCAACTGGGGTTCGAACCCGCAAACGACCTATCAGGTGAAGCTCTTCCGCACCGGCGACGTCGAGCTTGGATCAGTTGCCGGTCCAAACATCAATCCCGGTCAGACGGTCGTCGTTGCTGTGCCATGGACTCCCACCGTGGAAGGCGCCACCCAGGTCTATGGCAAGGTCTTCCTCACGGGAGATCAAAACAACCTGAACGACCAAACCCCGAACTTCCCTGTCGTCGTCCAACCCCAGGGCTTGATGGTTCTCACCATCGGCTCAGGCAACCAGACCGGTCGCTTCCCATTGGATATGTATTACATGAACTCGCTGTTTGAGACCCTATACTATCCCGCGGAGCTTGGAAACACGATCGGCGTCATCTTTGGCGTTGGATTCTACAACAACTTTGCGACCAATCTGCCGAACAAACCCACCAAAATATGGATGGGCACCACCACCCAAAACGATCTCTCCGCCGGATGGATCCCCTCCACTCAGTTGACCCTCGTCTTCGACGGCAACGTGAACTATCCCAGCGGACAAAACCTGATCCACATCCCCTTCACCACACCCTTTATGTATCTGAACGGACAAAACCTCGTGTTATTGGTAAACCGTCCCATGGACACCCAATACTTCAGTCCCTCGGATTTGTTTCTGACCCAGACCGTGGGAACGAACCGCGCCCGCAACGCCTATTCAGACGGCATCGCATACGATCCTGCCAATCCTCCCACCGCCACAGCAAGCGGAGCCTTCCCCAAAACATCCTTCTACATCGTCCCCGGAGGAGTGGGACACATCAACGGAACGGTCTATGGAGCCGGCGGAGCGCCGTTAGCCGGAGTTCTAATGCAATTTGCCACCGGCGGATATAGCGCAACTACCAACGCCCAGGGACTATATCAGATTCAAAACCTCATCACGGGCACCTATCAGGTAACCTTCAGCAAGTACGGATATATCAACCAGACCCAAACCGTTGAGATCTCGGAAGATGTGACCCTGACCCTGAATATCAACCTTGTCCAGATGCCGCAAGTGACCGTCGGCGGAACCATTCTTGCCAGCGACACCGGATTGGGACTTCCCGGAGCGGGGATATTCTTGCAGGGCTATGATAACTATAGCGGCACCACCAATACCCAGGGGCTCTTCAGCATACCCACCGTTTACGCGAATCAGACCTACAATTATACCGTCATCTGCCCCGGCTATCAAAACGCCAGCGGTGTCATCAACGTGGGCAGCACAAACTATTCTTTCGGAAACATCATCTTAAGTGAGATCGCCTACGCGCCCAGACAAGTGCAGGGTGAGATCATCAACAACAACACCCAAATCAGCCTCCAATGGCAGGCACCGGATCCCACCGCACTCGATCTGACTGAGAGCTTTGAAGGTGATTCCTTCCCGCCGGAAAGCTGGTCGAGGGTAATCAACAACAACGGTCCCGCCAACGCCAATGGAGTATTTCCCACTTGGTGCAGAACGGGTGGCATCACCATCGGCGGAAACCCAGTCAATCCCACGGACGGTAGCCATCAAGCCGGATTGTGGTGGAGCTATAGTCACCAGGATGAATGGTTGATGACCCCCTCCTTCAACTGCCCCCCCGCAGCATATTTGAGGTTCGATTCCTATGTCTTTCTCGGTTCCACCAATGGCGATCACTACTATGTGAAAGTCTCCGCAAACGGAGGAACCACCTGGACGATCCTTTGGGATGCCTCAGCTCTGACCGGTGGATGGAACTACTATACCACGCCGATCAACATCAATCTCTCCATGTATGAGGGACAGCAGATCAAGCTCGCCTGGCACGCGGATGATCCGCCTTCAAATGACGGTCTTTGGTATGTCTGGTTCATAGACGATATCTATGTCGGCAACGAAGTCGGCGCATTGCGTTTTGCCGCATCGGATTTCAGCAGGACTTCTGTAAGTTCCACCCGACCAAACACATCCATCGATGCCAGCCTTCCTTTGCGGCTCTCCAAAGATGTTAGACATGCGTATCCGCGCGTCGAGGGCAAATTCACCGCTACAAACGTCCAAAGCGGTGGTCGGTACAACAGCCGCGCCCTGATCGGCTACAAGGTCTGGCGTCTGACTGCGGGAATGGAGCAGAGCGAACAGACTTGGACTCTTCTGACCACGGCAACGATTCCAGGACAGACTCTTATTGACACCAACTGGATGAATCTGCCAAACAACACCTATCGCTGGGCAGTCAGAGCAGTCTATACCTCAAACGTCATGTCCGTACCCGCTTTCTCCAATCAATTGGTCAAACAAGTGGTCAGCGGATCCATCTCCGGCGTGGTGAGGACTCCTCAAACAGCACCGATTCAGGGAGCTACAATCACCGCGGGTGCATTTACCGCCACGACAAACACCTCCGGCGCCTACAGCTTGCTCGTCCCCGTCGGCACATACAGCGTCACCGCTTCCAAGACGGGATTCATTACCCTCACTGTCCATGACGTCCTCGTGAACACCAATCTTACTACCACGGTAAACTTCGTCCTTCACCCCGGATCAGCTACGGATGATGATTTGATGCCGGTTTATCATACGGAGCTGGGGGGGAACTTCCCCAATCCCTTCAATCCCGAAACCACGATCAGCTACGCGGTCAAAGACCCCTCAGCCGTTTCTATCGGGATCTATAACGTCAAAGGGCAATTGGTGCGCACCCTGGTGAATAAAGAGCACAACAGCGGACGCTTTAGCGTCGTGTTCAATGGAAAGGACGATGCGGGCAAAAACATTGCCAGCGGCATCTATTTCTACCGGATGACAGCTGGGAGCTTTGTCTCCACCAAAAAGATGATCCTCATGCAGTAGTAGATTCTGCCTGAATCGATAATACCGCCCCGGACATTGTGTTCGGGGCTTTTTTTGGGAAAGAATTTGGCATTACCGACGTCCCCGTCGGTTCACGCGCCCCAGCCCCAGATGTGGCTTGGATATGGTCTTTGTCTCCGTCGGTCACGGGTTTTCGTGTTCGCTCCACCCCGTGGACACACAACACAAAACCAAGTATGAGTCCGGTAGGACGGAACTGTGGTAGTGTGGGGGATCGGAATTCCCCACCCCATGATTTAACTCATAACAGGCTAACTCTTTGCAGACTCCTCCGCAGCATCGGCATGCTGCGCTACATCTTCTCCGCTGCTGCAGCTACCTCCTTAGCATTACGGAGTCAATACGGACTTAGTCCGTAATGAGTCCGTATTGATACCGTAATGCTAAGGGGGACTGCCGGATCTGCTGATCACCGGTCGTTGGGATCAGAACAGGTTTTCGACCTTATACCGGAACGACAACTTTGGGATTTTCAGCAATGTCAATGCGGGATTCCCCGGTCTGAGCAGTTCGTTTAGTGCCTGGGGGGATTACAACAATGACGGCAAGATCGATCTGATTCTTGCAGGCTATAACGGTACCGGATATCATAGCGCAGTGTATCAAAATAACTTCCCTGCTGTAAACACTGCTCCCTCTCCTCCTACTGTCGCATTTGATCATGTATCAAATAGGTTCTCCTTTTCGGGAGCATCGGATGACACCACTCCTTTTGCCGCGCTTACATATAACCTTAGAATCGGCACGGGTCCGGGGTTGGGCGACGTGATATCACCTATGTCAAGCGCCAATGGCTTTCGCAGGATTGCTGCCAGAGGGAGAAAGGAATATCTGTTCAACCCACAGCCTGGAGTTACATACTATGCTTCAGCTCAAACGATCGACAACGGTTTTCTGGGTTCAGTTTTTGGTAATGAGATCATGTTTGTCGTCCAAGATCAACTGATTGACTATTGCGGACCGATCACCCTGGATTTTGGCTCTGTATATCTAAATAATACTCCTGCTCCAGAATATGCCAATCTGGTAAACATCGGAAACGAAGCGATTGTGCTAAATTCTATTACACTACAGTCTGGATACTCTGTCTTTGAAGTTATCAATCAAGATGTTCCGATAACAGTTCCACCCGGTTCTTCCTATGCCATCGGGATAACTTTCACACCTATGACCGAAGGGATCGTGAGCGATAGTTTGATCATTGCCAGTAATGCCACAAACCATCCCCAATTGACTTTTGCCCTCACCGGCAGAGGCGTTTCCTCTCCCCCCGATTCAGTGCAAAATCTGCAAATAGCCATGATCGGTGCGGACGCGCATCTATCCTGGGATGCGGTATTATCCACCACCACTGGAGATCCCATTGAAGTGAACCGATATCTCGTATTATTTGATCAACTGCCTGATAATCAACATTTTGGGTATCTGACAAATACTACCGCATTGAACTTTATCCACTTAGGAGTTGGTCAATTCAGCCCGTCATGTTTCTACCGGATAGTAGCTCTGATTCTATATGATAGAGAGGATGCTCTATGGTTGGATGAGATTTCCGCGAAACAAATCCCTGTTTCATTACTGGAAGTGCAAAGACATCTGGGAAGAAAATAAGCTCATACTAAATTAACTAAATTTATCTTTGATGTGTGGTTTGCACATCTTGAACCCTAGGTTTAATTCAAAACTCCGCAGCGAGTTTCAGGCGGCAATACTAAGCTCTTGATCGGCGAAGTTTTAAGGCAGAGCACCACTCTAAGTTCTGAGTTTCTTCACCCTCCACTTTTCACCTTTCCTCCACGATCTGACCGCTCCCTCAAGCTCCACCTCTTTTTTAGTTGACAATTAGCCATGGCATGATTTGTTGGGCTAAATTGGATAAAAATATGGAGATTATCAGCACCCGAGATCTGATCAAGGATTATGACCTGGGAAAGGTGAAAGTCCGCGCTTTGAGCGGAGTCGATATGACTATCGCGAGGGGGGAGTTTGTCGCCATTATGGGTCCCTCCGGATCGGGGAAAAGCACTCTGATGCATATCATTGGGTGTCTGGACAGTCCTTCGACGGGAGATTATCTTTTGGAAGGGGAGATGGTGAGCGCGATGCCAAAATCAGCGCTGGCTTCGATCCGCAACAAAAAGATCGGCTTTGTGTTCCAATCCTTCAACCTGCTTCCGCATCTGAGCTTACTCAAAAACGTGGAGCTGCCGCTGATGTATAGCGGCATGAATCCTTCACGCAGAAAAGAAAAGGCAAGATGGATCATCGAAAGCGTGGGGCTCAGCGACCGCATCAAACACAAGCCATCGGAGCTTTCCGGCGGGCAGAGACAACGCGTTGCGATCGCCAGAGCGATCGTGAACGACCCCACCATCCTTTTGGCGGACGAACCCACCGGAAATCTCGATTCCCAAGCCGGAGGAGATATCCTGGAGATATTTTCCCAGCTTCACCGCAATGGAAACACCGTGATCATCGTCACCCACGATCCCGCCGTCGCCGCTCGTGCCGATCGTATCATCCGCATCATGGATGGAAGGATTGAAAGTGGCGATTCAGCTTAGAGAATCCATCAGCATCGGCTTGGCGGACATCATGACCCGCAAAGTGCGCAGCGCCGTCACCGTGATCGGAATCATCCTTGGAGTGATGTGCATCATGGTAGTGCTGGCAATCGTGAACGGCATGAACCAATCTACCCTGAGTTGGATGTCGGAACGGGGCGGTTTGAACAAAATCGAGGTCAATCGCAATTGGAGCTATGATTTCAGCCGCGGGGGCGATGCCAGTTTTGACCTGCGGGAGATCAATTATATCCGCAGCCAGATCCCATCCGCAGAGGCTTTCAATCCCCAGGTGCAGCTTCGAGACGGTGTCGTTTTACGTGGCGATCTCAGCTATCAGGGATCGGTCATTGGAGTGATGCCGGACATGATGATCGTGGAAGATTGGCAGGTGGACAAAGGCAGATTCTTTTCCAACGTCGATATGGATCTGCACAACAACGTCATAGTATTGGGCTCGACCATGAATCGCGAACTCTTTGGCTCGCGCAATTCCCTTGGCGAATACGTGGTTTTGAAGAAACAAAAGCTGATGGTTGTGGGCGTGCTCGATGAAAAATACTGGCAAAACCAAGGTGGGAGCGGAGCCTTTGGAGACAACGCCCTGGAATATCTGAACCGGCGTGCCTTTGTTCCGATCTCCACGATGCTGAGTAAGCTTAGCCCGGGTGAAAGAATCAGCAGCATCGAAATCAAAGCATCCAGCCCCGATGCCGCTAAGGAACTGAGACAGAAACTGGAAGGCATCATCCTCAACCTCAAGGGCGGCAAGCGTTTGTTCACGGTCAGTTCCGCTCAGGAAGAGCTTGATCAAATGAAACAAAACACGATGATCTTCTCGGCTGTTTTCATCCTGATCGCTGTCATATCACTGCTGGTGGGAGGAATCGTGATCATGAACATCATGTTGGCATCGATCAAGGAACGCACCCGCGAGATCGGAGTTCGCATCGCTGTCGGAGCACGCAGTTTTGACGTATTTGTCCAGTTTTTGGTGCAGACGGTTTTGATCACGGGGTTAGGCGGAGTTTTGGGTGTTATCTTAGGTTTGGGCATCCTCGGAGCGGTGGGAGATTATTTGAACATCAAGGTTGCGGCATCGGTATCGATGATTTTTGTGGCGCTTATCGTTTCGGTGGGCGTGGGTTTGGGATTTGGCATCATGCCTGCATATCGTGCCAGCCGCCTCGATCCAGTCGTAGCGTTGAGAGAGGAATAACCGATGACCAAAAAGAAGTTTCAGCCATTCAGCAGCTTGATCGATTCGATCATGTCCTATCTGCGGACTGTGATCGCCGATACCAAACGCACTTGGGAACATTTGCAGAACCCCCGCAAGCGGAAACTGATCCTGAAAAACGTATCACATTTCTTCCACACGCTCTATGTGCGGATCACCACGGAAGGTGTGCTGAAGGAATCAGCATCGCTCACCTATATCACGATTTTGGGCTTTCTGCCCTTTATCACTTTCATATTTTTGATCGCTCCCGATCTTCCCTTTTTGAATCTCAAGGAGAAGTTTCAGACCGTTGTGGCAAACAACTTTTTCCCTGGTTCGGCTCAGGCGATCATCCAGTTTTTTGACGAAATGATGGCGCGGCGTTCGGGTTTCAATGTCTTCAATTTCATCATCCTGCTGGTAACTTCCTATTCTCTGTTCAAAGTGATCCGGGATACCTTCGATCGCATTCTCAGCCTGCAATTCCGTTATTCGCAAGATCTGCTTTCACAGATAATCAAGTTTTCCGGCACTGTGATCTTTGGTCTCTTCATCATGATCCTGCTCTTTTCCAGCAGCTCGCTGCCGATCATTTCGATGATGCTGCGCCTGCCCGGGTTGCAGTATCTGATGTATGTCATCCCTTTTGTGTTGCAGTTTTTGGCGATGTTGTTTTTATACATGCTGCTACCTACGATCCGGATCAAACGGAGTTCGCTGTTCAGAGGAGCGTTTTGGACGACTGTGGTGTGGGTTGTGGCAAAATCCGGTTTCGATTTCTATATCTACCGGCTCACCAACATCCAGGCAATCTATGGAGTGATGGCGGCACTACCCATCTTTCTAATGTGGATATATATCAATTGGGTGATCATCCTCGGTGGCATCGTGTTAGTCTCCGTGATCGAAAACAAGGATTATTCCAAACGGCTCAAGGAAGATCCCAAGAAAGTGCTGCGCCTGACCGTGGAAATGTATAGCAACGAGAAAATCAACACCCGCATCGAGAGCTATTTGAAAAGTAGCGAACTTAAGAATTTAACAAAAATTATAGATGAAGAAGAGGAAACATGAAAAAGTATGCCCTGATCAGCGTGAGCGACAAATCCGGGATCGAGCTACTCGCAACCGAGTTGCACAGCCTGGGTTATAGTATCCTTTCAACCTCAAACACTGCCAAACACCTGCGCCAGTTTTGTCCAGATGTGGTGGAAGTCTCGGATCTCACCGGATTCCCAGAGATATTGGACGGAAGGGTGAAGACTCTGCATCCTGTGATCTACGCGGGAATATTGGCAGACCGCAACAACGTGGAGCACGCAAAGACTCTGCAGGAATTGAATATCGAACACATCGACGTGGTGGTGGTAAATCTCTATCCCTTTGCCCAGATACGGCTTCATGAGGGTTCCACCCAAGCGGAGATCATCGAAAACATCGATATTGGAGGTCCTTCGCTCATCCGAGCCGCGGCGAAGAACTATCAAAATGTGGTGGTGCTCACCGACCCCAAGGACTATCTCCCCACGATCGAACACCTGCGGCATGGTGGAATGCTGACCCCTGATTTCAGCGTCGAATTGGCACAAAAAGCCTTTGCCATGGTCTCGCATTATGATGCGGATATAGCTGATTATTTTGCCGGATTGCGGGATCAGGAAAAGCCGGAACGCAATGTGCCGCCATTCTTTGATCTTTCCTGCTCGCTCAACATGGCGATGCGTTATGGCGAGAATCCACATCAAATGGCGGGCTTTTATGTGAACAAACGCAAGGGCTGGGATATCCTGCACGGCAAGAATCTCTCCTTCAACAATCTCTTGGATATCGATTCCTCACTGCGGGCGGTGCGCCTCTTCGAAGAGCCCACCGTGGTCATCACCAAACATTGCAATCCCTGTGGCATCGGCTGCGGTTTCAGCCTCAGCGATGCCTACCGCAAAGCCTTTGCTACAGATACGATATCACCCTTTGGCGGGATCGTGATCGTGAATAGAAGCTTGGATCTGGAAACCGCGGTGCAGATCAACCGCATCTTCACGGAGATCATCATCGCGCCGGGTTATGAGCCTGGAGTTCTGGACATCCTGAAGAAAAAGAAAGACCGTCGCTTGATCCAGTATGATCCGCAACTGCTTGTCCGTCCCAGCAATCCGATGGAGATCAAGACCCTGGGCTGGGGCTATTTGCTGCAGGAATGGGATCTGGTGGATGAGCCGATCAACATTATGAAAGTGGTGACCCAGCGCCAGCCCAGCCAGGAAGAATTCGCGGCTTTGGTCTTTGGCTGGAAAGTGGTTTCCATCCTGCGTTCAAATGCCATCGCGCTGACCAGCAAGGACGGAACTCTGGGGCTGGGGATAGGACAAACCAGCCGCATCGATTCCACCACCTTTGCTCTTTACAAAGCGCAAAAGTTCAATCATGATCTCAGCAAAGCCATTTGCGCTTCGGACGGCTTCTTCCCATATCGGGATTCCATCGACGAACTCTATCGCCAGGGGATCAAAGCCGTCATCCAGCCAGGTGGCTCAAAAGCCGATCCAGAGGTCATCAAAGCCTGCGACGAGCTGGATATGGCAATGGTTTTCACCGGCTACCGGCACTTTAGGCACTAAAATTGTTTGACAGATTGAGCGCTCTGAAAAAGCTGACCTTTCCTTGCGCGGAGATGTGTCCGAGTTGGCTGAAGGAGCACGATTGGAAATCGTGTGTATGTGCAAAACGCGTACCCTGGGTTCGAATCCCAGCATCTCCGCCATCAGTTTTTCCACTTGATGGCAATCAATCCCTTTCGCACAAGACAGGAGTATTTTAGACATGAAAACAAACAAAGGTATTCTAATCGGCTGCATAGCTTTTCCGCTCGTCCTTGTTTTGGCTTTCTTCATCGGTTTCGTCACCAAGATCGGCAGCGGCGGATATGGAACCAAGCTGGTTTCAGATAGCTGGCTGCTGCTTGATTCGAGGGGCATGATCTCCGATTATAATGAGATCACAAGCACCGGCTTTTTTGGTTCTGGTCAAGCCAGCACGGAAGATGTCTGCCGCAAGATCAGATCCGCCGCCACGGATAAAAAGATCAAAGGCATCCTGATCAAACCCGCTTTCATCCAGGTGAGCCACGCCAATCTGGGTGAGATCGGCGAAGCCATCAAAGTTTTCAAAGCCGGCGGCAAACCCGTCATCGCCCACGGTGATATGCTTCTACAAAAGGATTATCTGCTTTGCGCGATGGCGGACAGCATTTATATGGAAGCATCTGCTTCCGCGGGACTGCTGCTGGAAGGAGTTTCCGCAAACATCCTCTTTTACAAGGAAGCTCTGGACAAACTCGGCATCAAGATGCACGTCCTCCAATCCGGTGAATACAAAGGAGCGGGAGAACCATATTCACAGACTTCGCTCAGCCCCGGCACCAGAGACAACATCGCCAAAGCACTCAAAGCACGCTATGATCTGATGATCTCTGATATCTCCAAACTGCGGAGCGCGGACAGCCTTTCCGTGAAGGATATCTTCGAGAACCGCAGAGATTTCTTCATTAGTGCGGACACCGCGAAGCATGCCAAACTCATCGACCGCGTGCTCTCATACGACGATCTATTGCGCGAATATGACATCAGAAAAAAACACAGCATCTCGATCGGCAGCTATTCGGACAAGAGTTCCTCCGCTCACCAAAAGGATCGCATCGCGGTTGTAAATCTGAGCGGAACCATCTCTCCTTCGATGGGTTACAGCTCCGAATCCGTCATCAGCGCAGATAAAGTGAGCGATATCATTGAGAGTATTTCCGCCGACAAGAGCATCAAAGCGGTGGTGCTGCGCGTCAACAGTCCCGGAGGCAGCGCTTTGGAATCCGAATTGATCTACCAAAAACTGAACAAGCTGCGCCAAAAGATGCCGGTGGTTGTATCCATGGGTGGAGTTGCCGCCAGCGGAGGATACTATATCAGTTGCGCTTCGGATTACATTTTTGCCGATCCCTATGCCATCACTGGTTCGATCGGCGTGATCATGACTTTGCCGGAAACCGACGTACTGGGCAGAAAACTCGGTTTGCGCAGCCAGACCATTCACTATGGCAAGTATGCCGGCGCCATCAACCTTTTTGAGAAATACGATCCCGAGATCATCGCTTCGCTAAAACGCAATTCCGAAAGTGTTTATAATGAGTTTAAAGCTCGTGTCCGCATCTCCAGAAATATCCCTTCTGAAGATATGACCGCCGTCGCCGAAGGCAGGATATTCAGTGCCGCGGACGCTAAAAAACTGAAGCTCATCGACGAGATCGGCGGACTGCAAAACGCCATTGGCAAAGCAGCCGCGCTGGCGAAGCTCGATTCCTATTCCACGAGACAATTTCCAGGAAAGATCACAATTTTCGATGCTTTGCGTGAAAGCAATGCCTTCAACCTAATCCAAAAAATGCTGAACTGGGATAAACAAAGCCCCGCCCAGCAACTGGAAGCCCACCTTGCGCGTGCTTTCAGTCCCAATCATTGGCTCTATCACTGTCCCTACAATCTGGATTGAGGAGCGTGAACCGAGCCCAAATATTACAGGAACATTATGAAAAAAGATAGTTTTAACTCCGAGATCATCGTGAACGTCCACCCCTTGGAAAAGCGGGTAGCCGTGCTCGAGGACAACCGTCTGGTGGAGCTCTTTGTCGAGCGCATGGACAAACAAAACATCGTCGGCAACATCTACAAGGGCACCGTCAAGGATGTCCTACCCGGAATGGGAGCCGCTTTTATCGAGATCGGGCTCGATCGCACTGCTTTTTTGCATTATTCGGATATCGTGCTGGATTTCTTAGACGTTTTTGAACACGACAAACCGCAGAAAAGGCTTCATCCAAGCGATTCTTCCAAAATCGGCAATCTGCTCAAGCCCGGACAGGAGATCGTGGTGCAGGTGCACAAGGGACCTATCGGTTCCAAGGGCGCCCGCCTCACAGGTCAGATATCCATTCCCGGCAAATATCTGGTGCTTTTTCCAAACAAGGACAAGATCGCAATCTCCCGCAAGATCTATAACCAGGGTGAGCGCAATCGCATCCGCACAATCCTTTCCAGCATCAAGGACCCCACCTACGGACTGATCGTGCGCACTGAAGCTGAAGGTTGCGACGAAGAAGAGTTTAAGAACGAATACAATGCGCTGGCAAAAACATGGCGTCTCACTGAGAAACAGATCAAGTTTGCCAAGCCACCGGTCTGCGTCTTTGAAGAAAACGCCCTGGAAAACTATCTGATCCGCGATCTCTTTGGAGAGCATGTGGATCGTTTGGTGATCGATGACAAGGCTTTCCGCCGCAGAATCATCTCCTATCTGGAAGATATATCGCCGGAACTGGTCAATCAGGTGGAACTCTATAAAGAGGATTCCCCCATCTTTGATGCCTGGGGCATCGAGAAAAAGATCGAAACCGTCTTTCACTCGCGCATCTATCTGCCCAGCGGGGGAAATATCAAGATCGAACAGACCGAAGCTCTTGTGGCGATCGATATCAACACCGGCAGTTTCACCGGAAAAACAAACTATGAAGAAACAATCAAACGCACCAACATCGAAGCAGCAGCGGAAAGCGCGCGTCAAATCCGGCTTCGCGATCTCAGCGGCGTGATTATCATTGATTTTATCGACATGATCAGCGAAAACAACAAACAGGAAGTGTTGGACACCCTGCGCAAAGGCTTGCGTCGCGACCGCGCCAAAAACAAGGTCTATTCCTTCACGGAACTGGGTTTGGTGGAAGTAACCCGCAAACGCATGCGCTCGACCCTGATCGCCAATTTTTCCGATACCTGCCCATATTGCAGCGGTAGCGGACGCGTGATCTCCAAAGAAGCCATGACCATGCGCATCCATCGGTGGCTCAGCCGGGCGGAATATTTTATCAAGAATCAGATGCTGCGCATCGTTGTCAATCCTGATTTGCATGCCCATATCCGCAATCACGACGAGCATTTCGTCGCTTTCAAGGATCAGATAGAATTTTTTGCCGATGCGGATTCCCGCGTCGATCAATTCAAGGTTTTTCGCCTCCCGGGGATGGAGGAAATCACCTCAAAATACAATTGACGGACATAGCTCCTCCTTTGCTCTTTCACTGATCTCCTGAGCGATTTCTGCTGGTTGGCGAAAGTAGCGCGCAGTGAGAAGAGTGGGTGTGTATTGAGATGCGGAGTTGCGATATCCACATTAATAGGTCATGATCGTGATATCACTGTCTCGCGTGATGGATAGCGAGGACAGTCGAGGCGACTGTTATTGCGATTTTATCTCTCCACACCCGCAGCATCGGCATGCTGCGCTACATGCCTTCCCGTCCCACAGCGTCAATCAAGCGGTAGTCAAGCGTTAATCAAGCGTAATAAAACTAACGCTTGATTAACGCTTGATTAAGGCTTGATTAACGCTTTGGAAAGAGGAAGGAGGGGGAAGAGATTGAAAATAAAGCATTTATGTAATGGTTTATGTAATGGTTGTGAAATGGTATAAAATGGCATTTATGAAATGAGATAAGAAATAAGAAGATTTGGGAAGTAATTGGCAACTTATTGGCGTTTGTGGGAGTAATTGCTCTCAGATTTGCCGAAAAACAAGCCAAGGATAGATATGCTATAACTCGTTGATAATAAATGGCTTCAGATAATTCGGCTAACCGACGCTCACCGCTTTTCCAGTGCTTTGTAGAGAGATTTGCGCAGGACATAGGTCTTAAATAAAGCCTTGAACGCACCGGTGATCATTTGGGGACGGATAGCCTTGCGGCGCAGACTGTTGATGAAGAGTGGGATCAGTTTCCAGCCTTTCCTCAGGTAAATCTGGAGGTAGGCTTTGGGGAGGTAGCTTTCCATCTGTTTTGGGCTCATTCCGAGTGGCTGATATACGCAGTGCGTGATGTCAAAATCCTCCCAGTTATAGTGAAGGATGCGGTTTTCCGCCTGCAATTTTGCAAAAACCTCGGTGCCAGGGAATGGAGTGAGTATGGAAATTAGGACATAACCAAAGGGGAGGGAACTGAAGAATTTGATATTTTGTTCGATGTATTTGGGCTGATCAAATTCGTCTCCGCTGCCCAGAATCATATACCAGTTGTGGGTGATGGAGAGGCGGTTGAGAGTGTTGATCGCCTGTTTGATCTGGGGGATATCGATCTTTTTGTGCATGCGTTTGAGCACTTCCGGGATGCCGCTTTCGATGCCGATCGAGACCAGCGTGCAGCCGCACTTTGCCATCCGCGCGAATAATTTGGGATCTTTAACGATGCTGTCCACACGGGTCATGCAGTTCCAGCGGAACTTGAGTCCCCGCTTTTCCACTTCTGCGCAGAAGTCGTTCACCCAAACTGTATCGACGGTGAGATTATCATCATGAAACCAGAAAGTGTCGAAGCCCCAACGGATGTATTCCTCGACGTCTGCAATCACGTCCAACACCTTGCGTTGACGGTATTTACCGTTGTAGAATGCGGAAATAGAACAGAATGAGCAGCGGAAAGGACAACCCCGGCTGGAGACGATCTTGGGGGTGAAAGTAAATTCCGGAGCGGTCAAATCCATCGTGATGCGGGGCAGATGGTCAAGATTCTCCAATATGGCGATATGACCTTCGTTAAAAAGCTTTCCGTCCTTTTCAAAGACGATGCCGGGGATCTCGGGATAGGGATTTCCCGCTTCGAGGGATTTGAGCAGCAGGGAAAACACTTCCTCGCCCTCGCCGCGGCAGACATAGGAAACTCCCGTTTCGGCAAGGACTTCTTTGTACATGAAAGTGGCATGGTGTCCGCCGAGGATGGTGGGAATGGATGGATAATCCTGTTTCAGCTTGATCAATAGCTCTCTGGCGACGGGATAGGTGGATGTGACGCAGGATACGCCGATAAGATCAGGTTGGTAGCGACGGATGTATCGATCCACGCTATCGGCATCGGCGATCACGACAGTGCTTTTGTGTCCGGCATCGCGAGCGGCGGCTGCCACAAAGAGCAAGCCCTGCAGGATCTGATGACCCTTGCGCATGGTTTCAAGTCCGCCGGTGCGCCCCCGTGGGGATACAAAGAGTAGATTCATACTCACTCCTTTTCTGCCAAACGGCGTGAAAGCACTGCCAGCGAAGCGAACATATCGACGTATTCCACGATGATGTCCGGTGGCACGATGATCTTGTGCGGAGTGAAATTCCAGATAGCCTTGATCCCGCTGTGCACCATGATGTCCGCGATCAATTGTGCAGCTTCGGGAGGCACGGTGATGATGCCGATGCGGATGTTTTGTTTCAATGCCATGGTGCTGAAATCCCAAGCTGAATAAACCGGGATGCCGTGCACCATTCCACCGATTTTGGCAGGATTGTTGTCAAAGGCGGCAACGATGGAGAGCCCTTTTTGAGAAAACTCCTGATAGCCCAAAAGCGCGGAACCGAGGTGTCCCACTCCCACCAAAAAGCTGGTGGAAGTATCATTCCAATTGAGCAGTGCTTCGATTGCCGAATAAAGTTCCTTGATCCGATAGCCCTTTTGGGGGATATTTTCAACCCCGGTAAAAGTGAGATCCTTGCGCACCATGGTCTGATGCACGTCTGCAAAGACGGAAATCTTGGTGGCGGAAACTTCTTTGAGACCCGCCCGGCGCAGTTGTTTCAACACTTCCAGATACTGGGGAAGGCGTTTGAGGGTGCTGGTGGGTATCTTGACCATGCAAGCTCCTTATTCGAAAGGCAGAAAGTTGATCAGCAAGTTGAAATGCATGCTGGAGAGGATTGCTCCGACCACGACGCTGATCACAATCACGAGTTTGAAATAATCCTGACCCTTGAGCATGCTGATCAGTTCCATGTTTCGGGACAGATATGCAGACGCGGCGTAGAATTCTTCGCCGATCAGAGTATAATCGCAGGTGGTGATAAAGAATGGCACCTGGGTGATGGCGTCGGTGCCGGCAATCTGGATCGAGCCGGCCTGGTTGCCGGTTTCGGTCATTAGCAACGCCTCGGCATTGAAATATCCCATATAGAATATCGTGGCGACGCGTTCCCGCACTGTGATGCCATTGACGGCAGCGCTGAAAGCGAACTGGGCATCGGAGACGTAAAATATGTCGTTTTGATTGTAGGCATCCTGTCTGCCGGCTTCGCTATAGGCGGTTCTCACCATTTCCTGAGCGAGGGGAACTACGAAATAATCCAAATGCGGGGAGATCAGACGAATATCATATTCAGCGGTTTTCCGTGCGATCTGATTGAGGATCATCATCGCAGCGATCGTGCAAGGCTCGCCAAGCGACCCCCATCCGGGAACGAACATCACCGGTCTGCCCATTTCCGTGGCGCGTCCCACGGCGTTGTCCAACTCTTCAAGACCAGCGATGGGGCGGATGAAAAGCTCCTTCCTGCGGCTGTTGTAGATGGAGAATAGCAGTAAAAAACAGAAGAGCAGGCTTCCCAGCAAGGTGGCATATTTGGTGTTGTCAAACCATTCGGAAACGGGATAGTTCCAGATGCTGCCGTCGGGATGAGTAAACGTATTCGATTGGGAATGCATTCCCTTGCCATCGGTGACGAGCAGTTGATAGGCAAAGCTGCGAGCGTTGAGCTGGCTTTCGCGCCATAGGGTTTTGAGCCATGCCCGCTCGCTTTTTTTGGCGCTTGCTTCTTTATAGGCGGGGTGTTTGGTGATAAAGTCCGCAAATTCGCTGTCCTTGAGGTTTTTCTCAAACTCATCGCGGAAGAGCGAGGCACGGAAGACGGCTTCTTTTTCATTGTCCACCGCCACTATGAAACTTGGATCGATGGTGATGCGCTTGGTGGCGTCGTCGAAACCCTTGAGCACTTTATATAGCGTACTCTCATAGCTGATCGCGTGGTCATAGGAACGGATCATGGCGTTGCTGCGCAAGCCGGGGGCAAAATCGGCACTCAATTTTGACCTTGTGAATACGTCGTAATATAATCCGGTGAGGGGCATTGAGTTCAAGCGGATGTTTTTGGCATTGAAACGCCGGGTGATGTTGTCGTAAAAAACGTTCTGCTTCAACACATCGTTGCTCCAAGCGCGCGTTCCCCTGATCTTGACAACGCTTTCCACCTTGAATTCCGCTACGTTCTTCAAAGCTATAGGGATGTTTATCCGAAAGGTTTTATCTACAAAGTGTTCGATCACTTCCAGGTGTTTGACGCCGCTTTTATCGTAAAACGTAAATTTGATCTGGTCGATTTTATAGCTTTCGTTCTCCGCCAGTTCATAATTCACGCGCAGACGGGTCTTCTGGGAATTGGCATAAGCCGCTTGACTGATATAGGCGATGGGATGACCGATTGAGACCAACAGGTTGTCCCCTTTGTCGTTCATCTTGTCCTTGATCTTAAATTCGGGAACCTTGGGCAGCATATCGCTGGTTCGGATGCGAAGGGAATTGCCGAGGCTGGCGGTTTCAAATCCAGAATAATCTACATAGCTGAAGACGGGGAGATAATCCCCAACATTTTGCAAAGTGCCGATGCCCGCTTCCCTGGCGTTCACTTTGTGATATGAAAACGGAGTGTTGCTATGATTTGGCAGGTCGAAGAGATGGATCGATCCATTCTGCCAGGCGGCGTTGAATACGCTGTCCGGCGCGTGGAGGTTTTTGAGCTGCTCATTGTGGTATAGCGGGATCATGCTCTTCGGCATCAGCCATGCGCTGTATTGAGCAATGTCCTGGCTACCGGAGGGTGGGCTGAATTCAAAGCCAAACTCTTGTGTGTCTTCCAAATAGGTGGTGTGCAGCACGGCTGTTGAATCTGGACGGTTGTCATACGGCGCCACGGATTTGATCTCGGAGCCTGAGAAATGCCTGCCCCGCTCGTTTACTGCTACGATGCTGTAATAATACTCTTTGCCGGGGATGGGATTGGCAAAGATATAGTCAAACTGGTTCAGTTTATAGCCGGCAAGCACGTCCTCGCCTTGTAGCACTTTCTTGCCGCGGTAATAGAAATTGTTTTTGCTGATGGCGCCCAGAACCGTGTAGTGGGGCAAGAGGTTTTTCAGCACAATCGGATCGAGCGGCACAGCAAGGTAGAGCGGGCTGTCGGGAGCTTGGTGCTTTTCCTTTTTGAGTTTGCCGGGAGCTTTTTCAAATTCGATCAGAGGTTGATAATCCCGGTCAAAGAAATAGAGCTCGTTGCCGATAACGCCCAGTTTAGGATCGACCTCGATCTTGCTGAGGAGAAAAAGGCTGTCCGGATTGTGTCCCCGGTAGATATTATATTGGATGACCCGCTTGGATTTGTCCAACGGTTTCCATTTGAGCATGACGCCGGTGCCGTCATCAAAAGGCATATCCAGCACACTGAAGTTTTGCACGGTGGCATCTGTGTCATCTTGCTTTTTGGCACAGGAGCCGATCAGCATCAACGCCACCAACAGAATTCCCAATATCGGCATATTCTTATTCATAAGTTGTTTCCTTCATGTCATCATGGCAAGCGCCATCTGCAAACAGAGTAATGGTAAGCACGGGGATGCGAGGGTTGGCATCCCCGAGCTTACCAAGGATTTGTCCGGCTGCTATTTCAGCAATCCCATGACGTCATTTACCAGGAACTGGATTCTGCCGATCAATAGCGAGATACGCGCCATCACGGTCAAACCGAAGGAAGCGCCAAATCCCACCATCATATACCACTTTCCCACGTTCACAAACTTGCCATATAAGCCGGCGTGCGCCTTTGAAAAGAAGAAATAGAGCAGCACGGCGATAGTTCCAAAGAAGATCAGAAACAAGTTGACGCTCTCGAGCGGAACCATTGCCTGACGCATCTGCACTAGGATGCTGGTGTGCATGGCAAGCGGAACGCTGGCGCCCACGCCCATCATCGAAAAGGCGATGGGATAGCGAGATAGCCAGCTCAGTTTGCGGGAGAAGCGGAGGAGGTAGAACATACCGATAATGCTGGGGATGATCAGAATCCACTGTTGTTTGAGGAATAGCGGTTGATAGAAATAGGGCACGAACACGCGCTCATAAGTCAGCACCAAACCATAACCCAGCGAGATGCCTACCAACAGTTGCTCGGACATCTGATACAGGGGATTGTCCTTGTAAAGAAAGGAGAATATGCACAAGGTAAAGAATGCTCCGACCAGGTTGCTCATTAATTCGAATGACATGTTTTCCTCCCTTTATTTCTTTGCCGTTCTGGCTTTTTGGATGAAGTAGCCGATGTTGCCCAGAATAATGAACAGGATGATCATGATATGGGCGACGGATTGGGCGTTCATGCCGATGCGCGCGACCTTGAATTTGTAGAGGATATTGCGTGTCATGCGGTTGAGATCACCCCAGGCGAGATAACCGAGCTCTTCTTTTTGCTGCTCGGTGACGGTGCGCACATCGATCAATATCTTGCCGTCCTGCTCAGTTTTGATCTGATTGAAGAGGGCGGTTTTATCCGGATATTTATCGATGAAAAGCTGAAACTCCGCCGGTGAAAAGATGGCTATGCTTTGAGTGGTGATATTGATCAGTTTCTTTGCCGCGTCGTCCGCGAGGATATCGCTGCTGAAGGATCTGCCGGGGATGATCTTGACGCCTTCCTCGTCGAAAGTCGGACGGATGGGAGAGCCAGGTTCGCGATAGGCGGCAAAGACGTCCACCAGCTTTTCATACTCGGCAGCGCCCTTGAGCCCTGCAAGCATGCCGATAAACTGCCCGCTTTGGAGGTAGGGATATTGATCGGCAGCCATCACCGCAGTCACTCCCACAGAGACGTTCAAGCCAAACTTCGGTCTGGCATAGAAGAGCCAGGACATGCCTGCCACCGAGCCGGAAAACTCCACTACCAAGTTCAGTTCGCTATAGTTGTTGAGCGCTTTCATGATCGGCAGATTTTCCACCTTGCGCCCTTCGGCATCCGTCTTCACCGTGGTGGAGATGTTGTCTCCCATACCGATGATGGTGGGCATCGCCAGAGCGGCGGGAATGTATCCGAAATTACAATAGTCCACGCCGGATTTGATATCCGGATATTCTTCCTTGACGGTGTTGATGGCATAATCGATGATTGGTCCGCCTTGTGGCAGCCAGGTGAGCATAAACACTTTGATGTTGCGCTCAAAGCAATGCCGCAGGATCGCCACTTCCATCGGAAAGAGTTCCGGCATCGTGGAGGCATCGTGTGCAAAGCTGAGCAGTAAAGCGCGGTCTTCCCTGCCGGAGAATGAATCTATCATCTGATAGAGATTCTCCGTGGGAGGAGTCGTGACGTTATCAGAATTGTAGGGAATCATCAGGGGAATGACGATGGCAAGTGCGACCACGATGTAGATCCAGCGTCGGTCGAGCTTTTGTATGCGTTCAAAAAAGTTCATCTTCATCTCCTAAATCAATCACCGCCGCCCAAATATGAGCGTTCGATTCCGAGCATTATTTTGAGGGTGGTGGCGACGCTTCCAAGTCCTACGCCTAACATGATGCCACGCTTTGAAGCCAGGTTTGGCACGTCCAGAATCCATTGCGAGATTGTGGGAAGGTGTTTGCTGATCTGCACTCCCAATGGAACCTGAGCAAGCATCACGAGGATGGCGGCAAGCAGCAGCACCGTCGCTTCCGGCGAACGCGCACGAAAGGCTTTGTATGCCGCGGATGCCATATAGAAAGCCAACAGCGCAAACATCGTGGCGCTCATCGGCATCTGCATGTTTTCAAACATCCACATATAGACTCCGCCTTTTTGGGTGCCGCCAATGAATCCGGCAAGGGTGGTTACTACGAATCCGGCAAAGAAGAAGTAGCTGTATTGCCATTTCGGAGCGCGGCGTTTTATCTTGTTTGTGTGCATCATGGATAGGCTGACCACACCGAGAAGCATGGCAAACGGTGCCATGGCGCGTGCCCAGGGCATATAGAAGCTATAGTAGAAATCATCCTGGAAGAACTTGTGCGTGCTCAGCGCCCAACCAAACCAGAAGATTCCTCCGATTATCACGATCATCAGTGGTATTGTTTTCTTCATGAAATACCTCGTTTATTTTAAAGGAAATAGCTGCATAAACTGAGTGACCTGGAAAGTAGCCAATATGGCGCCTACAATCACGCAGGAAAGGATCAGGAACTTGAAATAGTCCTGTGCCTTCAGGGTGCCCAAGAGCATGGGCTCTCTATTCAAATAGGCGGAGGCGGCATAGAGTTCCTCGCCGATCAATGTATAGTCGCAAGTGGTAATAAAGAAAGGAATCTGGGTGATGGCATCGCTGCCGGCTATCTGAACCGCGCCCACCATGTTTCCAGTCTCGGTCATGAGCAGCGCTTCGGCGGCAAAGAATCCCATAAAGAAGTTCGTCGCCATTCGTTCGCGCACCATGATGCCGTTCACACCAGCCACATAAGCAAACTGGGCGTTGCTCAGATAAAACACGCTGTTCTTATCGTAACTATCCGGTCGTCCCACTGAATAGTGAGCCTCGCGAACGATTTCCTGCGCGATCGGCATCACGATAAAGTCATAACAGGGAACGATGATCCTGGTATCGTATTCCGCAGCTTTTTTTGCCACCAGTCCGAGTATCCCCAAGGATGCCAGGGTGGCGACGTCCGAAAGTCCGCCGTTGCCCATGCAATAAAGCATCGGGCGTCCCATTTCGGTGGCGCGGCCAATGGCATTGTCGATCTCCTGCAAACCGGCAATGGAACGGATAAAGAGATCCTTTCCTCGCTTTGCCAGATTGACAAAGATCACCACCGCCAAGCCAAAAAGAAGGGTTGCGATCAGCGTGACAATCTTATTGCGGTCAAACCAGTTGGAAACGGGGATCATAAAATTGACCTCGCCGTTTGCCAATGTGTCCGGATCGGATTCCACATACAAGCCGCGTCCGTCTGTCTTGACCAGCATATAGCTCTGGTGACGGGATTCCGGCTCGCGGATCGATGCCACATATCGGATGCGGCTTCGGTCGCTATTGCGGGAAAGTGCTTTCTGCATGTGTTCGTTGTTTTCGTAGGCGTTCACCCGTTTCTGCATGGTCTCGAGCTTATTTTTCATCCCGGTGATCTGAGCTTCCACCTCCGGTGTCATGGGCATCGCTTTCAGGGTGTCCATCTGGGACTTCATTTCGACCAGCTTGGTTTTCATTCCGTCGATGGCTTTGATAGCCTCATCCTTGAAGAGATTGGTCATCAACGTCATCTCGGCTTCGCGGTCATAGGTGAAATCCAATTCAGGGGAGACGAGGATATTTCCTCTGTGCTTTTCGCCGAGTAAGAGCTTGCGGCTGAATCTTTTGCCATCGGTATAGGTGTGCAGCATGTCCCCTTTCACAAAGTTGATGCCGTAAACCATGCGTCCCACGGTGGAAGGATAGGAAATCGTGACGTCCAGATTGTTGTCGTAGGAGGTGTTGCTCTTGATCAAAGTATATTGTGGCGAACGGATTCCGCGGCGGTAAACCACGTTTTTGATGCCGGAAACTTCCACCCCGGTGCGGTAAAGCTGTTTGGAAGGCATCAGCGCCAGCATCGTTTCGTCCCATTCGAGGTTTTGTTCGATGTAATAATCTGCCGGAATCTTGGGCTTGCCTTGCATGGTGATGCGCATTTTGAAACCCTGTTTATAGTCATAGCCGGTGGGAACGTCCAGCCGGATGATATTGTCCTGATGGTATTCGTTGATCGTGACAAAGGGCTTTTCCTCTCCAGTGCGATAGAGGGAGAAGTAGATGTTTTGCACTTTCTGGGTTTCGGCTTTATTGAGCTGATAGTTGATCTTCAGCTTGGTATTTTCCTGATCCAGGGAGGAGGTCTTGGTGATGAACACGATGGCATTGTCCCAGATCACGGAAAGCCGGTCGCCTTTGTCATTGGGTTTGTCTTCCGCATGGAAAGTCGGCTTTGGCGGAATGGCACTGCTGTTTGTTTGCCGGGTTTGCACCATGTGGGACATTGAGGAGCTTTCGCCGTCCAAAAGCTCGATCGCGTAGCCAGCACCCTTGATGGCATCGATGTCAATCCCTGTGGAAGCCAGGCTCGCGGCACCAACGGCAGTATAGTTCTTGAGTGCTCCACCGCCGATTCCACCTTGGGCGATCGGAGTGGCGTATGCTTTTTGCTGCGCGGGATCGTCCTTGACCTTCATCCACAGCGAATCGGAGATTCCACGCACGATATGGATGCGATAGGAGGTGATGTCTTGTTTGAAAAGCGGAAGCTCCCATTCAAAGCGCAGCTCCTGTTTGTCCTCCAACCAGGCGCTATAAAACGCTGTGGCAGGTTCTGGAGGATTGGTAAGCGGAGTGGAGGCTTGAGGAATTGCATGGGGCATATACTGGTTTCTTTCGTTGACCGCCACTACTGTGTAATAATAGGTCTCGCCGGGGCGCAGATAGGCATAGGTGACCAACTGGCGAAACTTCATCCCGGCATAGTAAGTGGAATCCTCCGCGTTGGCGGAGCGCACTTTGTCGGAGCGGTAATAATATGCTTTCTTTTCGAGGGAGGAGAAGATGTCAAATTTCTCTGATAACCGAGCCGCGATCTCCATGTTCCGAGGGATCTTGCGGAAGAGCGGACTCTTATCGTTCTGCCCTTTTTCCCTGCGCAATTTACCTGGGGAGCCGATGTCGATGAAATCGCTGTTGCCGCTGTCATAGAAAAACATCTGGTTGGAAGCGACTCCGGTTTTTACGTTCACCGGAATCGAAGCTAAGAAAAACAGTGTGTCTGGACTGATTCCGCGATAAACACGATATTCCAATATTCTCTTGGAACGGTGAAGTGGCTTCCAGCTCAGCATCAATCCCGTGCCGTCATCGGCAGGAATATCCTCAATCTTGAAGTCTTCCACAACATTTTCTTCGGCAAGCTTTTGCTTTTGTGCTATTACAACGCTGATAACAGCGATGAACAACAAGACCAGCAACAGGCTTAAATGTCGCTTTGATAACCTCATACGCTATCTCCTATTCTATTCTAACTTGTAATTGCCTTATGCATCGCATCACCTGAAAAGCACCCGATATTGTCAATGACTTTTTTGGGTGGATAGGTGAAGCCGGGGATGAGAAATGAGAAATGAGAGATAACACAGAGGAAAGCAGAGTGAAAGCTGAGCAAGAGAAGAGGGATGATGTGAGGTTCAACCTTGACCAGTCCGTAGGACGGCACTTTCTTCATCTCTTATCTTGCACCTAAAAAAATCCGGTTCTTCCCCCTTTGCATTACGGAATCAATACGGACTCATTACGGACTAAGTCCGTATTGACTCCGTAATGCTAAGGAGTAGCGCAGCATGCTGATGCTGCGGATGAGCCTGCAAATAGTTAATCTGCAATGAGTTAACCCTTGGAGCGGGAAATTCCGATTCCCCACAGTTTACAAACCACAGCCGAATCGGAGTTCGGCATCCCAGTGGGGTGGGTGGCAGGACTCGGGGGTTAGTATTCGCTCTATCCTGTGCTATCTTGTGTCGCCCCTGATGGGGTTGCCGCGCAGGAACCGACGGGGACGTCGGTAATTCGTGCGCCTGTGAGCGATACATATCAGACAGGTGAAAGTCCTGTTCAGAGCACCGTTAAAACTCTGTAGCCGAAGGTAACTGCGTCACCGTGAGGTGGGGTGGAGAGCAACTGGAA
>JAUYAR010000151.1 GCA_030693415.1 Candidatus Cloacimonadaceae bacterium
AGATAGAGTTCAGGACAGGTAATAAACACTGGAAACTGGTTGTATAAATATGGGTATGAAACATAAACCTGTGCTGCGTGGTGGTTCTTGGAACAACAATGACAACAACTGTCGGGTTGCCAACCGCAACAACAACAATCCGGGCGGCAGGGACTACAACATAGGGCTCCGTGTTTTCAGGGCTATTAAATGATTACCCTTTGCACTTTTACCCTTGGTTTGATGTAGCGCAGCATGCCGATGCTGCGGAGGAAGAAAAATTACCGGTATTTGTTTCCGCAAGATCGGCATCATGCGCTACCTTTCCTGAGTAGCCTACCGGAATCGACGATCATTTATAGATAAACCATTACAAGATAAAAAAGTAACAAGGAGATAGACATGAAATGCCCAAAATGTCAAGTCGATAACCCCGCCGGCGGCACGTTTTGCAAAAGCTGCGGAGCTGCCATGCAACAGAGCTATAAGACCTGCAAAAACGGTCATAATTATGACGCGGCTCAGACCGCATGCCCATTTTGTCCTGCCGCAGAAATGACCCTGAGCGGAGCCAAAACACAGATCGACAGTCCCACCAACCGACAGGACAAAACTGTGATCGACAACGCCACTCCGAAGCTGGCTGCTAAAGTGGCAGGCGGAAACAGAGAGGACAAAACCATGATCTTTGGAGCCGGAACCCCCTGCGATAGCACCGTGCCCGCGCAATCCGTGGGCATCCGCAAACTGGTGGGATGGCTCATCACCTTCGATATCAATCCTGCCGGAATTGACTATAAGCTTTCGATCGGCAGGCACCGGATCGGCAGAAATGCCACTTGCGATATTGTGCTCCAACAACCGGGAGTTTCGGATGAGCACGCGGTGCTGCTCTACAGGGATTGCAAGTTTATCCTGCAGGATATGCTATCCACCAACGGAACTTTTGTGAATGGAGAGCTTGTCGATGAAAAGGTAACCTTGAACAATGACGACATCATCAGGATCGGCAACGTCGATCTAAAGTTGAAGATAATCTAACAAAAGCATTGAGGGATGGACAGATCTTCCCCTCAGAGGCAACAAGGAGTTCAAATGAAGCGCATATTGATCATGACCGTCGCTCTTGGCATAGTGCTTGGTCTTTCGGCAACCCAGGTGAAAGCCCGGTATATCAAAACCGATACCGGCAACTATCCTTTTTTGATCAGTTCGGTGCAAGTTCTCGACAGCTCGGACGAGCCGATGAAAGACCTCACCGAGAAGAGATTCAAGGTCTTCATCGATGCCAAAGCCAGCGATTCCCTGAAGACGACCACCTATGAAAAAACCGGGCAGGGCTTGCATATCATCCTGTGCATAGACGCGTCCGGCACCATGAAGGGATCCCCGATGGAATCGATTCAAGCTGCGGTGATCCCCTTCATCGACAAGATCCGCTCGGTGGATAAAGTGGCAATCGCAATCTATGCCGATGATTATCAATTGCTTACGGACTTTACCGGTGAGAAGGAACTGCTGAAGAAGACGGTGCGGGACATCAAGCCCGCCGGTAGATACACTTCGCTCTATTATGGCGGCTACAAAGCCCTCCAACGCCTGGTAGCCAATGAAGAAATGACCGGAAAGATCATGGTGTTGACGGGAGACGGCAAAGACGAGAATCCCACCGGCTCATACCGGGAAAACGACCTGATCAACTTAGCCCAAACCAATGGCATCCCTGTTTTTACGATCGGTTATACCCAAGTGGAACAGATCTATCTGCAATCCCTGGAACGCATTGCGGAAAATACCGGCGGGAGCTATTATTACGCTCCACACCAAGAAGATTTGTCCAAGCATTTTGACAAACTCTACCGCCAGATCATGCATATAAATCTGCTCAGCTACTTTGTAGTGGGCATCCCCGGAGACGGTGCGGAACACAATCTGGGGATAGAAGTCACGACGGATATGGGCAAAAGAGATCTCTCCGCCAAGTTCATCGCGCCCGCGGGAAGACCCGCCTACGCAAGAAGCACCGGTCAAAAAACCAAGCCGAAGATTAATCCCGTGATGCTTGCTGTGATCATCGCGCTAATCGCTCTGATCGCTGCGACGCTGATCTTGATCAACAAGCGCGTTAGGAAGAAAAAACAAGCCGTCGCCGATGATATCAGGCGGCTCGAAGAACAAAAGAACAGCGAGATTGAAGCGGAACGCAAAAAAATCGCCGCCCTTGAGCAAGAGATACACAGGGCTGAAGAGCCGGCAGCTTCTTTGCCAATTCATCCAATTGAACAAAAGCCCCCTGATCCAAAAATCCTTGGTCGTGAGCGGACGATGATCCTAAGCGGCGGACAAACCGTTGTTGGACCCAAAACCGGTGCCGAGCGTTTGAGAATGGAAATACTGTTTGGAAATGAAGCCGGAAAAGTGTTCACCATCGACAAATCCGGAACGACACTCGGTAGAGCTGCGGATAACGGCATTGTTCTGGCGGATAAGACGGTATCCTCTCACCATGCCAGCATCACCTATGTGGAAGGATACTTTGTTCTTGAAGATATAGGCTCCACAAACGGAGTCTTTATCAACGGCAATAAAACTCAGATTTACCGCCTTGAAAACGACTGTTCATTCAAGCTCGGCTCCGTTGAAGGCAATTTCACCTTGTTGTAAGGAGAGGGAATGAAACACAAACACCCGGATTTCCTTTATGGAAACATGTCCGACGTTGGCAAAGTCCGCTCTGAAAATCAGGATTATTACGGCAGATACGAAGGCGACTTTGGGTGTCTGATCATCGTCTGCGATGGAATGGGAGGCTATGAAGGCGGAGCGGTCGCCTCTCGGCTGGCGGTAGAATCCATCTATGAACATTTCAAGCGGATTGGCGGTCATTATGACCCCAGAAATGAATTGGCGCAAGCCCTCATCTTTGCGCAAAAGAACATTTTGGATTATGTGATGGAGCATCCCGAAACCAAGGGCATGGGAACTACCGCGGTTATTTTGCTGATCAGGGAAACCAGCTATTGGTTTGCCAATCTTGGCGACAGCCGCTTGTATCTGAAAAGAGGCGGATCTGCAACCCAGCTTACAAGGGATCATTCGTTAGTGCAAGACATGGTGGATAGCGGGATCCTGACGGACGCCCAAGCTGCTGATCATCCCAAGCGCAACATCATCACCCGGGCTCTGGGGACGGATAATTTCACTCCCGATCTTAGCGGTCCCTTCACGCTCAACAAATCAGACGTGTTTATGCTGTGCTCGGACGGCTTGTACCACTATTTCACGCTTCGGGAGATGGAAAGCATCCTCGATCTGGAACCACAATCCGCGTGTGAAGCATTCGTGGAACAAGCCAATCAACAAGGCAGTGATGACAACGTGACCGTGCAGATCGTCAAATCCAATATCGGAGACAAGGCAAAGCGCCCCGCAAAAGAGTTTCGCGGTGTGAGTTGGATAGCCATTCTGGGCGTATCTGTTTTACTTTTGCTTGCTGCGTCTATCTATTTGGCACATTCCGTGTTCAAGATCATCAAACCACCTGTCAAAACGGAAAGAAGTGCCAAAGCAACCAACGGTTCATCCCTCAAAATAGAAACTGAAACTAATGAGATAGGCAGCGAGGGATCGGACAGCACCAAAACCACACACCAAGCACTCAAAAAGGAGGAATCCGATGCTCAGTAATACCAAACGCCATCTTGTGCTGTTGATTCTGATAGTCATCGCCCTATCTGCCTGCAACACCAGATTTGGAAGCCTGAAAAAAGAACAGTTTGACATTCTCAAACAAAGCGTATCTCAGATACTCGGAAAAGAATATCAGGTAAAAAAGATAAACATCAGCAACGAAGGCTATACAAACGAAGACAAGACCGAGTATGTGGTGGATTTCACTTTTGATCTGAACAAACCTCTGCTCCTGTTGCCAAGCAGCAACATACCGGGCAAGTTCATTTTTAGCAAAGACGAATCAGGAGGCTGGCTATGCGTATTCAATTCCGGAAATCCAGGCGAATTATTCAATATCTTTCGTTGATCATCCTGTTGCTTCCGGGCATGGGATACGGTCAATTGATCGACGACCTGCTGAATGCCGGGACAAACACGATCAAGGCGGTGGATAGCGTTCTATTGGACATGACCTCGGTCAGCGACACTGAAGAAAACCAAATCGGAGTTGAGCTGAAAAAGGAGATCCTTAAAAAAGTTAAAATCGAACACTCCAAGAAATATGACGTCGTGAAAATACTCAACAAAATCCTGCCGCATTGCAAACGCAAGGCGATCAAGTATGAAGTAATCGTTGTCAAAGATGATGTATTCAACGCTTACGCGGTAGCGGGAGGGAAGATGTTTCTGAATACCGGCTTGCTTGAGAACCTCGACAATATCGATGAAGTGGCATTTGTGCTTGCCCACGAAATGGCGCATAATGAGCTCAAACACTGCATCAACCGCATTCAGCACTCCTATCAGGCAGCGAAGATTCAGCCGCTGCTGGGAGCAATCGTGCAATTGGCATACATCACCTACAAACATCCGTTTTCAAAGGAAGATGAGCGCGCAGCGGATGAATATGCAGTGAATCTTATGCAAAGGGCAGGATATAAGAAAGCCGGCGCGATCTCATTTTTCCGGAATCTGGGAAAGCATGAGCAAAAATGGAAAGACACAAACCTGCAAGCCGTCAATGATTTTGTCTCGACCCACCCGACGGCGGAAGAAAGAAGGAAAAGGATTGAAAAACTATAAACGGCTTGGCTTCTTTCGCAATGCCAGATCACGAGATTCATTGCGCCGGAGGATATCGGGATATCAATACATGGTGCTCTTTACAGCCTTGACAATGGCGTTATTTTTGGTTTTATTGGGATGGAATATCCGCAAAATGGAGAAGGTGCGGGTGAGCGTAAACTTTGCGATGGATTTGATCAGAGACTTCCCGCCCTCGATGATAAATGTCGAAATTGAGAATCCCAGCCTGATCCCTTTTTCAATTCCACCTTTTCACCTTGAACTAAAAGACGCTGAAGGGCAAACCCGCGCCTATCTCAGTAGCAGAAAAACGGTAAAAGTGCCAATGCTGTCGCATACCCCAATCCCCCTTGATATCAGTTATGTGCCTGAATTCAAAGCTCAGGATATGCTAAAGCTTGCCGCAAAAGGCGCCGTGATCGAAGGCAGGATCACAGCGCAGGCGTGGTGGATCAGCCGCACCGTCTCCATTAGAAGTGAATATGCTTTGCCCAAAATGCTCCAAAACCATTGATAGCGACGCGCAATTCTGCCCGTTTTGCGGGTCAAGGATCAGCCATTCCGGTTCTTTCGGTTCTTCATCCCACGGTGAAAGGATAATCCGCATCGGCAGAGCCGCCGACAACGATCAGATCATACAGGATATCAGGATTTCAGCCCATCATTGCGAATTGCGGATCACCGCGGATGGCGGCTATATCATCCAAGATCTGAATTCCACCAATGGCGTATTTGTAAACGGGCAGCGCGTGAGCAGAGGACAAATACATCCAACTGATCTTGTGACCCTTGCCCGGGATATCGCCATTGATATTTCCAAATTGATCAATTCGATCCAAAATACACCAGGTTCAGCCCCGGTAAATCCCGATTTGCATGGTAAAAGCATGATCACGATCGGCAGGGAGCATGAAAACGACATCTTGATCAAGAACATCCGGGTTTCCCGCAATCACGCACGGCTGACGAAAATCGGCGCTGCCTGGCAGATCGAGGATCTAAACAGCGCGAATGGCACTTTTGTAAATGGGAAAAAGGTGGCACAGAGCTTTATCTCCGAAAAGGACAATATCACCGTGGGCGGAGTGCCTTTGGATTTATTGCGTATATTTAGCCATGCCATGCCGGATTGGAGCGCCGACCTGCGTTTTGCCGCTCAAAACCTGAGCTATAGTGTGGAAAACAAGACAATCGTGGACAATATCAGCATCTGCCTGAAGCCGGGACAGTTTATCGGCTTGATCGGTCCTTCCGGGTGTGGCAAAACCACTCTGATGATGATGTTAAATGGATATCTGAAGCCCGGCAGCGGAAATGTGCTGATCAACGGAGTGTCGCTGCACCACAATCCCCAGGCTTTTCAAGGGCAGCTTGGCTATGTGCCCCAGGACGACATCATCCACCGCGAACTCACCGTGCGCGAATCACTCAATTTTACCAGTCTGCTGCGCCTGGGCAATCAAATCACCCCGCAGGAAAGAGATCAGCAGATCTCCCAGATAATGGCTTCCCTAAACCTCAGCGCCGCCCAGGACACATTGATCGGTTCACCCGAAAAAAAGGGGATCAGCGGAGGACAGCGAAAAAGAGTGAACATGGCGCAGGAATTGATCACCGAGCCGCTGTTTTACTTTTTGGACGAGCCCACCAGTGGTCTTGACCCACGCAGCGATCACGAAGTGATGCAGCTTCTCAGGGACATTGCAAATCGTGGTCATGTCGTCGTGCTCACCACGCATAAAATCGATTCGCTCAATTTTTCTATCTTTTCTCATCTGATCGTCCTGAGTCCCGGTGGCAAATTGGCTTATTATGGACCGGCTCAAGCAGCCGTGCCTTACTTTGGCGTCAGCACCCCGGAGGACATCTTTGAAACTTTGGAAAAGACCGGCGCATCGCACCTGCAGCAAAAATATCTGCAAAGCGCCTTCTATCAGGAATGGGTGTTTTCCGGAATGGCGGCAGACCAAGCATCCGGTTTGATGCAAAATAGCGGGAGTTCACTTTCTGCCGGCAAACAAGCAAATGCTTTGCACCAGTTTTTTGTCCTCTGCCGGCGCTGCTTACTCGTCAAATTCAGAGATCGCTTCAGTGCCGCGGTTTTGCTGTTGCAGGCTCCCATTATTGGGCTATTTATCTATCTGGTATTCAAATCCGCGGAAAACATCCAGGCTCTCTATTTTGTCCTGATCGTCGCAGCTATCTGGCTGGGCTGTTCCAATTCCGCCCGCGAACTGGTAGCCGAGCAGACGATTTTTAAGCGGGAACAAAAAGCCAATCTGAATATCGACGCCTATCTCTGGTCAAAGATCTGTGTGCTTTCACTGCTTTGCATGGTGCAATGCCTTATTCTATGTGTTTTCACCTACCTGACGGTGCACCCAAATATCAGCTTCGTGGTGCTCTGTCCGGTGCTGAGTATGATCTCCATCGCCGCTCTATGCATGGGGCTGGCTCTTTCCAGCCTAGTCAAAACCGGTGAAACCGCCATGGCTCTCGTTCCCGTGGCTTTGATCCCGCAAGTTATCTTGGGAGGCTTGATCGTACCCTTTGGAAACATCCCCGAAGGAGTGAATATCCTTGCCGGATTCATCCTGAGCCGCTGGGCTTTTGAACTGATGATCGTGCTGGAAAACAATCTTGGGCTTACGAACGCCATCGGATTCAATCCCGATAACCTCGTCATTGATCTGAGTCTGATACTATTTATGACCATTGTATTTATCGCACTTACCCGGTTTGTGCTCACCAATAAAACAAGGAGGTAATTATGGAGCTGAAAAAAGGCACCGTTCTGCAAAACTACACCATCATCGAGCCCATCGGCGAAGGCGGGATGGGAGAAGTTTATCTGGCTGAGGAGACCATTCTTGGCAGACAGGTGGCGATCAAACGCCTAAATCCCAGCCTCACCAATGACGCCCATTTTTCCGAGCGGTTTGTCAATGAAGCCCGCATTCAGGCAAGAATGACTCATCCCAACATCGTGGCTTTATACAATTTCTTTGTGGATGATGGGGTCTATTACATGGTGATGGAATATGCGGAGGGGAATATGCTGAAAGAGCTGATTGCGATGACCGGTCCCATTCCCGAACCGCGTGCCCTCCATATTTTCAAGCAAATCGTCAATGCCCTGGCTTATGCCCATTCC
>JAUYAR010000152.1 GCA_030693415.1 Candidatus Cloacimonadaceae bacterium
CATTAACCGAAGCCCACAGTGAATTATGCCGGTCTCTTACATGAGATACCTGTTTTCTGGAGAGCCGTATGCGGGAAAACCGCACGTACGGTTCGGAGGGAGGGGAGCCAGTAATGGATAACTCCCCTACCCCTATCATATCATGGACGGGACATCTTGCACCACAATAATCTGGTTCTTGCGCCAACATAATCTGGTTCTTCCCCCTTTGCATTACGGAATCAATACGGACTCATTACGGACTAAGTCCGTATTGACTCCGTAATGCTAAGGAGCAAGACAAGGTAGTCCGTTCATTATCAACAACTTAAAACTTAGCGGGAAAATCGGATAATCCCTGAAAGCTTTCTTGTCCGCAACCCCGGCAATTTCAAAACTTGACAAAAGTGGGGCTTTGTCCACAGTGAAACAAACATAAATAAACAGGATGCAAAATGGTAAAACTCAAACCGGATCTATCGAACCTAAAGGAATATTTCACAATGCATTATCCTCCGGAGAAAGTGGCGGCGGCGCAGACCGCTTTCCTCAAAAAACTCTCCGAACTGATGCATGCCCACTATCGGGGAAAGATGCAGACCCTGCCCAAAACCGGGATCTGGGGTTTCAATTGGTTCAATGTTTGGTACACGCCGGGCGTGTCCGCGGTTTCGACATCCATCCGAGATGACGAAGAGCGATCCTATGATCTTTCCAACCGTGGAAACCTCGTCGCGGTGGTTAGCGACAGCACTCGGGTGCTCGGAGATGGAGATTGTCATCCCTCCGGCGGGCTTGGTGTGATGGAAGGCAAAGCCATGCTGATGAAATACTTAGGCGGTCTGGACGCCATCGCGTTGTGTGTCAATAATCGCGATGCCAATGGCAAACCCGATCCGGCGCGTTTAATCGAATTTGTCAAAATGCTTGAGCCATCCGTCGGCGCGGTCAATCTTGAAGATATCTCACAGCCAAATTGCTACCGGGTGTTAGAGGAACTACGCGAAAGCTGCGGCATCCCGGTTTGGCATGACGACGCGCAAGGAACCGCTTGCGTGACTTTGGCGGGTTTGATCAACGCTTTGCGGCTCACGGATAGAAAGATGGAGACTATCAAGACCGTGCTTTTTGGCGCAGGAGCTTCGAACACGACCATTGCCAGCTTCCTTTTGCAATCCGGTCTCGATCCTGCCAACCTCATCATTTTCGACAGTCGCGGTGCGCTGCATAAGGATCGAGCCGATATCAAAACCAATCCCGATAAATACAAACAATGGGATATGGCACAAAAAAGCAATCCCCAAAAACTGAATACGATGGAATCAGCAATGACCGGAGCAGATGTGTTGATCGCGCTTTCCACTCCGGGACCGGATACGATCAAGCCGGAATGGATCAAGCTGATGGCTAAAAAAGCAATCGTTTTTGCCTGTGCCAATCCCGTTCCGGAAATCTATCCCCACGCGGCAAAAGCGGCAGGAGCATATATCGTTGCCACCGGCAGGGGTGATTTTCCCAATCAGATCAACAATTCCTGCGGTTTTCCCGGCATCCTCAAAGGCGCTTTGTTAGTGCGGGCGAGCAAGATTACGGATAATATGGCAATCCGCGCCGCGCATTCATTGGCGGATTTTGCGTTGCGTCGCGGCATCAATCCCGAAAATATCGTTCCGACTATGGACGAAGCGGAAGTCTTTGCCGTGGAAGCCGCCGATGTGGCGATGCAGGCAATCGCCGATGGCGTGGCACGGGTTTCCAAAACCAGAGATCAGGTCTTCAATGAGGCAATGCGGGATATCGGTCATGCCCGTGCTATGTGCCAAAAGCTGATGCAGGACGGATTTATCTCTCCTCCGCCGGAAGCTTTGATAGACAGGGCTTTGGAGCATAGCTGCCACCTGATCAATCCTGCCTGATATGAGTTTCCCTACCAATACGACTGATCGGGATTGGGTCTGATGATCAAGCTGAAACCGCTTCTCAAGCCGCTGTTCTTTGCTCTCAAACTGCTATTGACGGGATATATCCTGTGGCGGATATTTGCCAGGATCGCTTTCGTGGATGTGCTGCAAAGCATTTTGGAGTTGCCCACCTGGCTGATCCTGTTTCTGATCCTCAGCAGCGTGTTGCGGCATCTGATCCAATACCAAAACTGGCGATTCTCTTTGCAGCTCAATCCTTTTTACCGTGAAAACAAACGCGATGTTCTCACCTCCTATCTGATCGGTTTGCCCTTGAGATTTCTGATCCCCGGAGGTTCCGCCAGCATGGGAAAAGTGCTGTTTGTGGATAACAGCAGCCGCCACGCTTCCCTGTTTTCCTTTGGTGCGGAGAGGGCTTTTCAGACCTGGGCGACCTGGACTTTTGCCCTCGCGGCAGGGCTTTTCTATTTTGGCGGCAGTGCTTTGGTATGGGTGCTTGTCGGTTTTGCCGTCATCGCTTTGGCGCCGCTTTGGGCTTATGGGATTTTTGGTTTGTTTGAAAAGAGCCGTGTCCTGATGGACGGATATCGCCAAAAAGCACCCAAAATAGCTTCCTTGCAACTCTTTGGCGCTCTCATCATGCATCTGCAATACTGGTTGATCCTCCGGCAAAGCGGTGTGATTCCATTGTTTCAATCCTTGATGCGGATGTCTTTGACCAATTTTGCAAACAGCATTCCGGTCACAGTAGCCGGCTTAGGCTTGAGGGAATCCTTTGCCATTCATTTCCTCGCGGACGCGGGTTTCAATCCCGCTCAGGCAGTGGCGGCGACGCTCACACTTTTCATCTTTCAGGATATTCTTCCCGGCATCGCCGGTGCTTTTGTGCTGCTCTCGGCAAAGCGCAAAACCTATTAGCTGAAGCCATTCCCGTTTCAAAACTCGCAGTGCGCCATTGCTTGGTATTAAAGGGCTTAGGACATTCCCCAAACGGTGGATTTAATCCGGCAAGTTATATTTTGCTTGACAGAAAGAGGGAAAAAAAACTTTTGGCAAAACCTAATCAAAAAAGTGGTCCAGTAACTCAGCGGTAGAGTATCTGCCTTTTAAGTAGAGAGTCGCTGGTTCGATCCCAGCCTGGATCACCATTAGTTTGCGACCCCTTCGTCTATCGGTCAGGACTCAAGATTTTCATTCTTGCAAGAGGGGTTCGATTCCCCTAGGGGTCGCCAAATTATATTGGAAAGTGAGCAGGGGTATCATCGGATTTGCGTCCCGTTCGTCTAGTGGCCTAGGACTCGTGATTCTCAGTCACGCAACAGGGGTTCGATTCCCCTACGGGATGCCACAAATCGCCTGCCCGATTTTCTATTCTCAGTTATTCTCCGAATATTTTCTCAAGTGGTTTGCTAATTGCATCATAATGGACAAACTCATACATAGCAAAATAATAGCAATGGAACATAAATTACAATATGTTGGATGAAAAAAAACAGAGCGAATTGCTCGAGCCGGAAATCTTTCCGAAGAAACGTCTGAAGCTCAGCTATCAGTATGGTGGAGTGAAGCGCACGCTGAAGTTGCCGCCCTTTTACATGGGGATCATTTTGGTGATCTTCGCGGGGATGCTTTTTTCGACCGTTTTGATGTTATTCAAAGGTGGTTCAGCCGGTAATGCGCAGTTTCAAAGCAGGCTGGAATCGGAAAACAAACTGCTTCGCGCCAAGCTGGATATCTATTCCACCACGGTGGATTCCATCTATCAAAAGATCGATTCGCTGCAAGTGAGAAGCACCTCAACCGACAAAGCTCAGGACTATCCCTATTACAGCGGCGGCGGAGCTTTCTCATCGGCAAAGAGCGGCGGCGATCCTGCGCTGCGTGCCAGGCTCAGCGAGATCGACAGCAAACTGATGTATATCCTCGCGTTTTTGGGCAGTGACGTTCCGCAGGGACTGATCATCACAGACCACAGCGAAACCATCCCCAAAAGCGGAGACGGTATTCCATCGATCTATCCCACTTTCGGAAGAGTGTCCGATGGCTGGGGTTTGCGCTTTCATCCCATATTTGGAACCCTCGAATTTCACAACGGCATCGACATTGCCAACCACACCGGCACCCCTATCTATGCCACTGCCGATGGTGTGGTGCATACCGTGGATTATGACAGCGGCTATGGCAAGCGCATCATCGTTTCCCACGAAGAGGGCTATGAATCCATGTATGGGCATCTCTACAGCTATCAGGTGCAGCTCGGGGATCGCGTGAGAAAGGGTCAAATCATTGCCCTGATGGGGGACACAGGTATTTCCACGGGTCCGCATCTGCACTATGAAGTGATTCAAAACGGAGAAAAGATCAACCCCATCGCCTATCTGAACAGGATCGATACCGATCAATTCGCCGGTCGCTGAGTCCAGCCATGAAACGTGCCTGGCTCTTTCCAGATCACTGTCCCGGAGAGCTTTTTTCAGGGTATGACAGCATCGACTACCGGGACACGATCATCGCCATCGACGCGGGACTGGAGTTTCTGCATCAAAAAGGCATCATGCCGAATCTCATCATCGGAGATTTCGATTCTCTATCCCCCGATCTCTTAAAAGCTTATGCCGATGTGCCTCTGCAATCTTTTCCATCAATAAAGAACGAAACCGATAGCGAACTGGCGCTGGATTGGTGTCTAAAAAACGATATCCGCGAGATCATCATCTGCAACGATCTCGAAGGCAGATTTGATCACGCGCTGGCTTTGATCCAAAACATGCTCAAAGCGCACAGGTGCAACACTTCATGCCGCATCGAAAGCGAGCGGCAATGCGCATTCTTTCTGGCATCCCACACTTCGCTGCCATCATTGAACGGAGCCACCCTTTCCCTACTCAGTTGGGGGGAAAAAGCCATTTTCGGCTTTAGCGCCGGGCTTGCCTATCCGCTAAACGGTCTAGAGCTTCGGGATACGCTTTCACGCGGGCTCAGCAACATCATCACCTCCGATGAATGCAGTATCAAGCTGGTCTCAGGCACCGTATTGGCGATCATCACGAAATAACAATTGACAGAAAATCTCTACTTATTTACTTTGACAGGTAAAACATGATGAGTGTGACAGCATGAACGAAGAAATGAAAAACCTTAGTTTCGAACAGGCAATGAAAGCCCTCGAAGATGTGGTAGCGCGCCTATCCGACAGGGATACGACCCTCGACCACATGATCGTCCTTTATGAAGAGGGGATGAACTTTATGAAGCTCTGCCGCGTCAAACTGGCGGAGGCGGAAACCAAAATCGAGATCCTCAACAGCAAGTTTGCTCAAGAAAACCTCAAAGAGGGAGAAAATGGATAGAAAGGTGTTCCTCAAAAAGGACATGAAAGAAAAGCAGGAGCTGGTCAATATCATCCTCGACCGCTTCCTTCCCCGCAAGGATGAATATCCTAAAAACATCCATAAGGCCATCCGCTACAGTGTCTTCGCGGGCGGAAAACGCCTGCGCCCCTATCTCACCATGCTGGCTTTTCAGATGTATGATAAAAACGTGGAGACGATCACTCCCGTGGCGGCGGCGATCGAAATGATCCACACCTTTTCCCTGATCCATGACGATATGCCGGATATCGATAACGACGACTTTCGCCGCGGCAAGAAATCCTGCCACGCGCTCTTTGGCGAAGGGGAAGCGCTGCTCTCCGGGGACGCGCTTTTGATCGGCGCTTTTGAGCTAATCACCCATGCAGAGATCGATGCCAAACTGCGCATCCAGTTTGTTCGCGAGCTTGCCGAACAATGCGGCATCAATGGTCTGATCGCCGGTCAGATGGTGGATATCGAATCTGAAGGCAAGAAAGTGGACAAAAAGACCCTGCATTATATCCATAACAACAAAACCGCCAAGCTGATCAACCTGAGTCTCCGCTTTGGCGCCATCGCCGGCGGCGCTCCACAGGAAGAGCTCAAGATCATTGAAGTATATGGCAATTACATCGGCTTGGCATATCAGATCATCGACGATCTTTTGGATATCGAAGGCGATCCCGAAGAAATGGGAAAATCCATCGGCAAAGATGCCAACGTCCAAAAAGCCACCTTCCCCTCCGTCTATGGCATCGAACAATCCCACAAACACGCGCAGGAAATGATCTCCAGGGCAAAGCAAAGCATCGCCAAACTCGGTGATAAAGCGATACTGTTGAGCATTTTGGCGGATTATCTGCTCACCCGTAAATCATGAAGATACGCTATCGCCTGCTCACCCCTTCCGCGGTTTCCCCATTGAAGATGACTGAACACAGCGCCGGCTTTGATCTCAGTGCCGATCTCAGCGAAGCATTGGTTTTGCCGCCCGGCGACCGTTTTGCCGTTCCTACCGGAGTGGCGATTGAAATCCCCCATGGACATGAGGCGCAGATCCGCCCTCGCAGCGGTTTGGCGATCAAATTGGGTTTAGGAGTTTTGAATAGTCCGGGAACCATCGATTCCGACTACCGCGGAGAGATCAAGGTCATCCTTTTCAATGCCGGAGCACAGGACATCGTTGTTCAACCGGGCATGCGCATCGCTCAGATGGTCATCTGCCCCGTCAGCATCTGCACTTTGGAGGAAACCGAGCAGCTAAACGAAAGCGAGCGCGCGGAAGGCGGGTTTGGGCATACCGGACATTAGGGGATTTGACAATGAAAAAGCTAATATCTCAGATAAATAAACTGCGCGAGGAAAAACAAGCGATCATTTTGGCGCACAACTATCAGGCGGTTGAAATCCAGGAAATCGCGGATTTCACCGGCGATTCATTGCAGCTTTCGATCATGGCGAGCAATACCGATGCCAGGATCATCGTCTTTTGCGGAGTGCTATTCATGGCGGAAACGGCAGCGATGCTCAATCCCTCCGCCAAGGTTCTGCTTCCCGCTCTCGATGCAGGCTGTCCCATGGCAAACATGGTCACTGCGGCACAACTCATACAGTTCAAAGCGGAGTATCCAAACTCGGTGGTGGTCTGCTACGTCAATTCCAGCGCGGAAGTAAAAGCGGAAAGCGATATCTGCTGCACATCTTCAAACGCTGTCAAAGTGATCCGATCGATCCCTGCCGACCAGCCAATCCTCTTTGTTCCTGATCAAAATCTTGGTTCCTGGGCGGGGAAAGAAGCCGGTCGCGAGGTCATCACCTGGGACGGTTATTGCCCGATCCACCATTGGGGGATAGATATCAACCACGTGAAAAAAGCCCGTAAAGCCCACCCCGATCACGCTTTGCTCGTTCATCCCGAATGCGACGAAGGCGTGGTGGAGCTTGCCGATTACGTGATGTCCACCAGCGGGATGGTAGATTATATCGGGAAACATGACAAGGCGATCATCGGCACGGAGCTCAATCTAAGCTTGATGCTGAAAAAGAAATATCCGGAGAAATCCATCGTCCCGCTCAGCCGCGCCGCCGTGTGCAAAAACATGAAGAAAACCACCCTGCAACTGGTATTGGAAGCCTTGATCCACGAACAGCACCACATTCAGGTGGAAGAAAGCGTTGCCGCGCGGGCGATTAACAGCCTGAATCGCATGATGGAGCTTTCTGGGTGAGAGCGTGGAAAGGTGCTGATCGAGTGCAAGGTTCAGAGATTTTTTCACCACAGAGCGACAGAGGGATCAGAGTATGAGAAACGGAGAATTGGAAGGATGGAAAGGTGCTGATCGAGTGCAAGGTTCAGAGATTTTTTCACCACAGAGAGACAGAGGGATCAGAGTATGAGAGATCAGAGATGAGAGAAAAGACCTGGATTCCAGCCTCCTTCGCTGGAACGACGGGCGCAGAGCCTGTTCACCCTTCCAACTTTCCACCCTTTCACCTTTCAACCTTTTCACCTTTCAACCTTTTCACCTTTCCACCAGTCAACAATAGTGATCCGCGTCGATCTTCCCTTTGCCGGTAAATACCTCGATCAGGACAAAGACGCCCAGGCGGTTTCAAGCGTTGCTGCGGCTTTGCAAAGCGCCGTGATCCAAGGCTGCGACGAATCCCCAAGACGTGTGCTTGAATTTGGCAGTGGTTGCGGGATCGTCAGCATCATGTTAGCGCTGCAAAGACCACTTTGGCAGATTACCGGAATCGAGATCCAAACCCCTCTGCACAAGCTCGCTCTTCAAAACGCAGCGCGCTGCGAAGTGTCGGTCAGCTTGATCAATTCTGATATCAGAACCTTCACGGCAGATGAGAAAGCGGATTTGATCGTCTCCAATCCACCCTGGCAAAAATCCGGCAGCGGCATCCTGAGCCCCTTTGACAGTAAAAACATCAGCCGTTTCGAGATCAGGTGCACGATGGAGGAACTGCTGGAATCCGTGAAACGAAACCTTCATCCATCCGGAAGCGCGTATCTCATCTATCCCCGCGATCGCGAAAAAGACCTGCAAATAACGGCAAACAAGACTTTTCTTGACATAAATGACAGCCTTGCCGCTGCTGACCTCAAAAATCATATTATCTGCCATATCAGGCACAAAGGAATGAATTCATGAAAGCACATTTTTTCCTGACCATCGTGCTGATCACAATCGTGCTGATCGGTTGGACATACATCAACTACAGTTTTGAACATAGCAAACAGGCAAAGCTGGATCAGCTTTCCCGGCTGCCGGTCTATATCTACGTGGCGGACACTACGAAAGTGGCGCCTTTGATGATTGCCTTGGCGGAACACACCGAATTACAAAGAATCAGCCTGGAAACGGGCTTGCAGGCAGTGCGCGAACTCGCCGAAGCCTATCAGCTCCCGCATACTCAGTCCATGCTTGAGGAATACAGCTATCCGGACGTCATCACTTTGGTCTTCAAACCGATCAAGGAGTCCTTGACCGCCAAAGCCGGAATCATCAATGCCATCATGCTGCAGCAGATAGAGATGACGGATATCGACAGCCAGTCCAACGCTTGGTTGATCGTGGAAACGGAGCTTAAAGTGCTGAACCTGCAGTGGTTGATATTTACTCTGTTCACCGGGCTGATCCTCATGGTGCTCTTTGTTTTCGCCCGCTTGAGTTTGGAGCTCAGGGTACTCCTGAAACAAAAACGCCGCCTCGTATCGGTGGTCGATCTGATCCGTCATAAGAGCAGTACAAACCGCCACACCTGGATGCTGTTAGTGATCCCCATCCTCGTATCCGTCGGAATCTATTATCTTGCCAATGTTCTGGATTTTATCAAAGCACCGGTGGATTGGATCTTTGTCGCTATCCAGTTAGTTCCGCTGATATTGGGGACTCTTGTCATTCTCATCATCCTCAATCTATATTCGCACGATGCCAGCCTTGGTCTCGAACCCATCGTGGAGGGCGAAAGCTTTGATGCGCGGGATTCCTAACGCGCTCACCTTGCTGCGGGTGTTGCTCATCCCGGTATTTCTGTATTACACCTTTTCTCCCCAGGGATCGATCGCGATCGCACTGATCATTTTTGCCGTCGCGTCCTTCACGGACTTTCTGGACGGATATCTGGCACGGCGGATGAAGGTGATCAGCAATTTTGGCAAGCTGATGGATCCGTTGGCGGACAAGCTTCTGGTGCTTTCAGCGTTGGCGGGGCTCACCTGGCTGCCTCCTTTCAGGCTGCATATTGCCATCTTTTGCGTCATCCTTGTGCGTGAGCTTGCCATCACAATCCTGCGTGAAATCTACAAGAAAAAAGGCATCATCGTGCCGGCGGACAAACTTGGTAAGATCAAGACCCTCATGCAGATGAGCGGAATCATCGCCGCCTATGCGCTTTGGGCATGGCATGACCCCATCCCATCAGAGCTGATAACGATCATCGCGATCTGGTTTTGGCTGGTTGCGGGGATTACATTATCTAGCGGATTGAATTATCTCATCGGCGTCAAGCTGCCGCGGGAGGAATCATGAAATACGCCTTTTTGACAATGCTCGCCTTGCTGCTGGCTCTTTCATCCTGTGGAAGAGGCGACGGAGACAAGGGCTTTTACACAAAGTTTAATGACCTGATTGATCACTCCAAACCCATCGCTTTCGGCGAGGATGAAGATATCTATGTCTTTTGCGGAACGCAGAACTGGGCAAGGCTCGAAACCCTCATCCGCTCTTCCGTCGAGCGCGAAGTGGCACTGGTTTACAACGAGAAGTACTTCTTCATCACCCCCGCCGATATCAAGGAGATTGATCAACTCAGCAAGTATAAAAACCTGCTTTTTATCGGCAGCTTGGAAGCCGGCGATCCGGTATCCAACCATATCCGCCAAAGTCTATCCCCGGATCTGATTGATCGGGTTAAAACCAGCGGCGGTGATCTCTTTATCACCAAAAACCGCTTCACGCGTGATCAACTCATCCTGCATCTGGTGGCAAAGGACGATGGCCGCTTGGTGGATCTCGCCAATATCCAGGCAAACAAGATTTTCGACACCTTGCTGGATCGCTATCGCAAACGCCTTGCCTACCACGCCTATCAGATCAAAGTGATCACTGAGGATTTCTTCCAACCCTATCCTTTTTCACTGAAAATACCGGAAAACTACAGCCTCTATTCCAACGATCCGAAAAACAACTTCCTGTCCTTTATCTACCGCGCCCGCTTGCAAAACCGCGAGATTCCGGATAAATATATCTCCGTCCATTGGGTGGAGATGGAAACCGATAAAGTGGACGAAGCCTGGCTGCTGCAAAAAAGAATCGAGATCGGGGAACGCCATTTCGATGGTGACGTGCTCGATCCCACCAAACTGCGCACGGAGAAATTCAACTTTGCCGGCTTTGAAGGATTTCGCCTCAGCGGTCCTTGGGAAAACCGCAAACACATGATCGGCGGCGCGTTTCAGAGCTATGCTTTCTGGCATCCCCAAAGCAGGAAGGCGTATTTTGTGGACAACAGCGTCTATTTCCCCGCCGGAAACAAGCTCCCCATCTTAGCTGAGCTGTTTATGGTATCTTCCAGCCTGAAGATTAAATGAGGACATTTTTCCTCACCGGCATCGCGATCTTCACATTGATCGTAATCTCCGCCTGTTCCGCCAATAAAACCGATTCGCGGTTGATGCCGGAAACCGGCAGTCCAAACCCATGCTTCCAATCCATCTATTACTATACGGTGGCGTCTTTATTCCATCATCGGGCGGACTTTGCGACTGCCGATCAGCTCTATAGAAAAGCGCAGGACAAAGATCAGAACAGCTATCAGATCCAAAAACAGATACTGCTAAATTCTGTCTATATGTTTGGCAATAAACAAATAACGCAGGAAGCCCTGCAGAGCCTGCTGGAACGCGGCAAAAAAGAGATTCTCTTTGATAATGAACTCCTCAACGCCGCTTATTCTTTCTATAACAACGTTGCCGACACCGCCAATCTGACCTGGGCGATCAACGAATTGGAGAGCCGTTATCCCAGTGCCAGATCGATGATGATGCGCTATCTATTTGATGCCATGCACAGCGGCAGGGTGGACACCGGGCGGCTTTTTATCGCCTTGGATAGAGCGCAAAAAAGTCCCGAAGACCTGATGCTGATGGCGCAGCTATTTGGCCCAACTATACCCAATATCTCGATCCCCGCGCTTGTCCGGCTTGGCGAGATAGCTCCATCGGAAGAATCCGGTAAGATGCTGGCCGAGTTGATCCTCAGCCTTGATGACGACTCCAAGGCAAGAGCTCATTTCAACGCCTATCTCTATCCTCAGGACAAAGCATCGATGTTGTTTTTCCTCAACCAGGCTTTTGAGCTTAAGCGTTTTCGACTGATCACGTCTCTGGCTCCTTTGATCATCTCCACGCTTGATTATGAGTGCTGCTATGTGCTTGCCTACACGGCGTTTACTGAGCATATACCGGATTTGAGCGAGCAGATCGATCAAGCTTTTCGCAAAAGCGGAATCGGCAACTTTCCAGATACCTTTCTCTTTTCGCTATTGGTCACGGACGGATTGATCAGCGGCAGAGACATCCGGCATCTTCTTCCACGCCTGCAAAGCGCGAAGGATTTTGAAAACATCCTCACCTACTATTCGATCAAAGGCAAGATATTGCTTGAGGAAGGACTTCTCAGCGGGAAAGAAAACATCTACGCAGAATTTGTCGATATTGCCATCGAAAGCCTTCCCGAATCGCCGGCGCGGGCTTTTCTTGTTCTGATGGCTCAATCGATCGCGGAAAATAAAGAGTTGCCGGCCTTGCTCGAGGCGAAACGCAATCTGGTCTTGCAGCTCTTTGCGCAAGAATACTATAACCGCGACGATATCGAATTTCTCGGCGACTATTATTTCCGCAACAAGCTTGATGACAAACGGATAGCCCTGCTCTACAAAGCCGTGGAACTCTATCCTGAGGATGCGGACTTTCTGAACGATCTCGGCTATACTTTGTTAGTTAATACAGATCACATCGCCGAAGCGGGAGACCTGATCAACAGAGCGATCGCCATCGAAGCAGACAACCCCTTCTATCAGGATAGCATGGCTTGGTATTTATATCTGATCGGAGATTATTCCGCAGCCCGAAACCACATCAACATCGCCATCAAGCATGAGACCCTCCCCTCAGAGATATACTATCACGCCGCCATGATCCATCTGAAACTGGGAGATACCGAGAACGCCAGACTCCATTTTCAAAACGCGATCGACCAAAACAACGACGAACAATATGTGAACCTGTCCAAGGCGGAGCTAAAGAAACTCCGCGCGGTTAAATAAGTTGCGCAGGATGCCGATCCTGCGGAGCGATAGGTCTCAATCTTGGTCTCACACTTGGTCTCCACATGTGTCTCAACAACTGTCTCCAAACTGTCTCACAACTGTCTCAAAACTGTCTCAAAACTGTCTCACATCTCACCTCCTCGCAGCAACGACAAGCTGCGCTACATCCAAAGCGTTAATCAAGCGTAATAAAACTAACGCTTGATTAACGCTTGATTAACCCAACTTTACCACTCTCACCCTAAAAAATGCCCATTTTGGGCATAAATCGGCATTTTCCGAATTTGGGCAAATCGCCTAACAGCATATATGGCACACCTATACCCGTTTATCATTTTTCCCAAAAACACCGCTAAGTCAAATGTAGTGACCATAACATTCAGATTTATCTTGACGGAAATTCAGCCCTCAACATTGTGGCTCTCATGTATATTAGAAAGATGACTAAAACAAACAAAGGCTCCGGCAAGCAATACGACGAGTATCGCTTGGTGAAGAGCTGTCGCAACGGGGACAAGGTAAGCCAGACCATCATTTTGGTCATGCAGGAGATACGTGTGCCGCAGCAGCAATGGAAAGCATTGGCTACGGCGATTGAGGCTTTGATCAACGGTCAGGAAGTGCTGTTTCGCGAGCAAGCTATCCAGGCAGAAGCAGAGCGCTGGGTCAGTGCTTATCTGTCCAAAAAGTCCAGGGATACGATGCCGCTGGAAATCAATCCCAAAGATGATGAAGACTATGAAAGCGTCAGTATCAGCAGCATTTCGAATCGTCAGCCCAAGAGCATTGGCGCGGAGCACATATCCTTGAGTATATACCGCGAGCTTGGTTTTGAAGGCATCTTTCAGGAACTGGGCTTCACCGGTAAGCAAAGAAATGACGCGGCACTGTCAATATTGGGCAGAATGTTGGAGCCGGGCAGCGAGAATGCAACTGCCGGTTGGAGCAGGATTCATACAGGTTTGGGGGAGCTTCTGGGAGCAGACTTTTCCAGATTATCGCACAATGCGCTGTACCGGATAACCGATCAGATCTATAAGCATAAAGAGCATATCGAGAGGAAATTACGTGAAAACGAATGCAGCATCTTCGACCTCAAGGAGAGCATCTTTCTTTATGATCTCACCAACACCTATCTGGAGGGCATGGCAAGGGGTATTTCCAAGGCTCGCTTTGGTTTTTCCAAGGAAAAGCGCTCCGATTGCAGATTATTGACCTTGGGTCTCGTTTTGGATGACCTGTGTTTTCCCAAAAGAAGCCGGGTTATGGAGGGTTCCGTAAGTGAATCTGCCGCCTTGGGAAAGATGATCGAGTATCTGAGCGATGAAGACGACGGGAAAGCCGTTACCGTGGTCATCGATGCCGGGATTGCCACGGAAGCCAATCTTGCCTATCTGAGAAAAAAGAAATATCATTATGTCTGCGTTGCCCGCAACAAACCCATTCCTGAAACACAGATCGATAAGGCGGAATTCGTGCCCGTCTCCAATAAAGGCGGCAATCAGATCCACGCTCAAGTTTTCAAGAAGGAGAATGAATGTGTCCTCTATTGTGAAAGCGAAAAGATGGGACTCAAGGAAAAGGCGATGCAGGAGAAGTTCTGTTCCCGCTTTGAAGCTGAATTGAACAAGCTCCGTGATGCCCTTGCAGCAAAGAAGGGGAAAAGGAATTTTGAATATATCCAAGACCGGGTTAGCCGGCTCAAAGAACGCTTCAAATCGGTGAGTTCTTTCTATACGATAGACATATCACGGGAAGATGACAAAGCCGGCTCTCTCCAATACGCCTGTGACCGTCAGGGAGCTCTTGACACCAAGTACTCCGGATCATACTTTCTTCGCACCAGCCACATGGATCTCAGCAGTGACAAGATCTGGTCTATCTATATGATGCTGAATACGGTGGAAAGCGCATTCAGAACCCTCAAATCAGAGCTTCATTTCAGACCCGTTTACCATCAAAAAGAATCCCGCGCGGAAGCACACCTCTTTGTCGCTGTCCTGGCATATCATGTGGTCAACGCTATTCACCACAGATTGCAGGAGCATAAGATCACAATTTCTTGGAATACCCTCCGTAAAATGATGCGCAACCATCAGTTGATCCTGACGACCATGCAAACCAGAAAAGGTACGACAATCACTATTCTCGATACCACAGTCGCTGAAGATAACCACAAGCAAATCTATAATGCCCTCAATCTCAGCCATAATCCAATCAAAAGAAGGGTCACCAAGCACAAACACGTGTAGTAACCATAGGTTATCTAAGTGGACGTAGGACAGGTAGATACATATTGAAATGGTAAAGTTGGGTTAAGGCTTGATTAACGCTGTCAAGTAGTAGCGCAGCTCACATCCCCCCGTTTTTCATGCAGGGGATTTCCAGTTGCATATAATCCCTCCTCACGCCCTTGAATTTATCAACATTGTACCTTGAAACATGGGCAAAGCAAAGCGATACTATACCGGAAAGTTTATAGTAAACAAAGCCATATATCTTCTTCCATTTTTTTTTGGAGTAGTTCATGTAATGCGGAAAAGCCATCATGATTTGTTCTGCAATACGTTTCAACGAATAGAGATAGCTCATTGCCAAGAGCAGGACTTGATTCATGTTTTTGAGCCTCAGATATGATGTTAATTGAATGTCTTCCCACCCGTATTCTTGCTTGATATGCTTATGCACCTCTTCAATCTTCCATCTCAAACGGTACATCCTGATTACCTTTTCCATGATCTGATCATCTGATAAATGTGGCAGGACTGGAAAATTGCAGAAGAAATAGAAATATCCTTGCTTGCCATGCTTGTTGGGGCTGAATTTGGCAACAACCAAATAGAGCTCAACGGTCTCGGGATGCTTTTTGGGATGAGAATCCAGTCTAAGTTTAACACGCTTGAGTCCGCACATGATCTGTTGTCCGTTTTCTTTTACTTCGATTCTTGTGGTCAAACTTACAGATTTGGCCACCTCTTTGAAAGGACGCTCTTTATCGCCAACAATAATGTTTCTGATGCCCATGCTCCTGACAATAAAATTCATGTCATGGAGTCCGAGAAATCCAAACAATCCCCTCTCATCATACCCTCGATCAAATAGATAAACACCTTTATTGCCGGAAGCTATCGTTATTTCAATCAGGCGATCCTCGAGAATCTGGGATACGCCATCCAATTCGGTATCACGTGCGATCAAATCACTGCTTAGCGGCTTAATCTGATACCCATCTCCATCTTTATCGTAGGCTATAATGTTTAAAAGATCATATCCTAACTTGTTGTTTTTCCCGGAGCTGCCATCCCTTACGAATTGGATGCCTTCCATTTTTGTGGCGCTTGATTTGACGATATCGCTCTCATCCACAATTATGCCGGTGTCCATATCAAATCCGCGGCATTCTTTGTTTATTATGGAGGCTTGAGAATTATCATGGGCATCATACTCACAGTGTGTATTTGTGTAGTTGCTGGCATATCCACATTGAAACCAACACATGATAAAATCGACATATGGATATCGCGATCAGAATATGGGAAACTGGATACTTTTCTATCAAGTCAGGCATTCAGCACTAAACAGGCATCCTCCAACGATCTCTCCTACTATTGTCTCATAGAAACGCTTGAAACAAACTTCTCTATGTTTGAAAAGCATGGTCTGGCATTTCTATCGTCAGCGGTACAGGAAGAATCGTTGAGATTTAGAGTTCTTGATATTTATACGAAGAACGCTGTTAATAATCCTAAATATGCATTTTCGCTATTGTCAAATTATAAACATTTCCCGGCTGGATCGAATAAGCCTGTGTCAGCAACCTTAGCTTCTTACTCACCCGGTTTTGTAGATAGCCTATTTGTCTGTTTGTTTAAGTCAAAGGGGATTACGATAAATACTCCAGCCTCGCTAATTATTTCCACTGTGATTCCATATATGAGGTTAGCTCTCGAGGAATATCCCAAGGTAAAAAAAATAATTGAATATACAAAAACGCTTGATGAGTTTATTGAATTGAAGAAAGGATTTGACAAAGGACTGACAGCGCTCATTGCCTTTAAGGAAAATGTTGAAAAAGCGCTTAATTATAGCGATTATAGTGGTTTAGATGAAGAGCAGCTTAATCAAATGATTGAACTTACTGAGTATTTATATAAGCTCAATACCCTGTTTGGTAGCGGTAATAACGAATTTCATCCCGGCCAACTGAGGGAATACTACAGTATTGAAGACTATAGCTCATTAGAAACCGAATCCGACCAGCTTAATCGGATGATAAAGGCGGCGGACAATTCTATAAACGAATGTACAAAAGGAAACAAAATAGTGCACGACAAAAGCGCGATAGTTAAGAGTGACTTAATAAATCTGCTTAATGATTAGAATGATGGTATCCGAACCAATAATAATATCACCCTCCAGAGCTACTGACATTCCAGCCTTTTTTCGGACGGGCTTATATATAGGGGGATCGACGATGGTTACGTAAAGTTGAAAAACCCTCTTTTTCAATCCTCTTCGCCGAATTGCTCGGACATCTTATCGACACAAGCATTTGATCCATAACCGACAACTCTGGGTCTATATATGGGTTTAACTCAATTCTCGCACTCTATCATCAGCGGGTTGCTGGATATTTTACAGGGCTTATTTTATTTGAAAAGTCAATTTCATTATCGGTTGTGAGGGCTCGATATCATAGTGGTTTAAGTCATAACGGAAAGCAAAGACTCAAAAGCAAAGCCCCGCCAGCCATCCTGTGGAAATGGCAGCTTGGATGTTGAATCCGCCGCTGGGGAGATTGTAGTCCAATATCTCGCCGGCGAAATGCAAGCCGGGGTGGAGCTTGGATTCGAGATTTTGGGCGCGCACTTCTTTGAGAGAAACTCCTCCGGCAGTGAGCATCGACGTGGAAAGGCTTTCGATTTCGTTGACGGTGAATTCCAGGTGGCTCAGGATCGAGACGATTTGAAAGCGCGTAGTTTTTTTGACCTGTGCCGCAGGTTGAGCGGGGTCAATGTTCTTTGTGGATAAAAGCGCCAGTATCAATGCTTCCGGCAAGCCACTGTGTTTCATGCAATTGAGCAGATTCTGACGGGCATATTTATCCAATAACAGCGGTATTCTTTGTTCCGCGCGGGGTAGCAATTCCAGAATGATGCGGTCTGAACCACTTAAAAGATGAGAGTTATCGAGGATGAGGGGACCTGATAAGCCGCTGTGGGTGAAGAGGATGTCGCCTTCGACAACAAAACGTTTTAATGGATTGATCAGAATAGCTTTGATCCTTTTCAGCGAGATCCCGGAGCAGGAAACGAAGCTTTTGTAAGCGCGAATCTTGACGCTTGCCAAGGCGGGACGGGGTTTCACGATCTTGTGCCCAAGCTGCTTTGTTAGCTCCATAGCCGAACCGTCCGATCCGGTTTGCGGATAAGAACAGCCTCCTCCGGCGATGATCAGTTTGCGGCATTGATACTCGCTTCCATCTTCGCAGATTACTTGAAAGCCTTCTCCCGGAAACACTTTCACCACTTTCTTGTCATACTCGATCCGAGACCCTTTTGCCAAAACCAGACGCAAAAGAGTATCTCTCACATCCTCCGCGTTGAAGCTGGCGGGAAAGACCTTTCCATCCGCGCGCACCGCCACTGGGCAGCCGTTTTCGGTCATCAGGTCTATCAAACCTTGGCTGTCCATTGCAAAGAGCGAGGGTTTGAGAAAAGCGCCGAACTGTCCGCACTTGAGCAGAAACTCCTCACGGCTCAAGTCATGGGTGAAATTGCATTGTCCCGAACCGCTGAGCAAAAGTTTCTTACCGGCAATAAGATTGCGTTCCAGGATCAGGCATGGCACGGACGAAGAGATCGCCGCCGCCAAGCCGGCAGGACCGGCACCAATGATAACGCACGCGAGCCTTTTCATATTGTATCCTCTCTGGCGAGCCTGCCATAGACGATGAGCGCGTCTTTGCCGGAATAGTATTTGTAAAAGGTGGCCTTGCTCACTTTTGTCGTGGCGCAGACATCTTCGATGGTCACGCGCTGAAAACCGTGTCTTTTGAACTGCGAAAATTCCGTATCCACCAACGCAGCTTTTTTTTTTCCAATCCCTTCCGGGATCAGAGCTTCAATGATTTCGTCCATGATATACGTTTATCCTCTATATTTATGTTTATGATGCCAGTGATCTATTTGCATATATTATGTCCAGCGAAAGTTCATGGTTAAACTTGCTGAAACACTATCTCCGCAGCATCGGCATGCTGCGCTACCCATTGGGAAGCCAAACTCTGATTCGGCAGTGTGGAATCTGGAAATCGGACGGAATCGGAATTCACCACCACCAAAAAAGATCACTTTGCCCTTCCCGCTTGACTGCGTCTATCATGCGTTAATCAAGCGTTAATCAAGCGTTAGTTTTATTACGCTTGATTAAGGCTTGATTAAGGCTTGATTAACGCTTTGGAAAGAGAGCAAAAGCGGAAAACACTGTGCTGCAGCGACATGGGTGTATGATGGATAGGAGGATAGATGGAATAGATCATATCTCCCTTCAAGTGAACAGGTGAACGGGTGAATGGGTGAATAAGTGAATGGATGAGCTGCAGCGCGGGAACCGACGGGGACGTCGGTAATTCCATATTCCGTCCTACGGACTGATCAAGGTTGAAATTGATATCATCTCTCTTATCTTATCTCTCTTATCTCATCTCTCATCTCTCATCTCTCATCTCTCTTATCTTATCTCTCATCTCTCATCTCCCATCTCCACTTCAATCCGCATCCGCGTGGTGTTTGATCACTTTTCCCTGTGCCAGATAGACGGTGTTTTCCGCGATATTGGTGGATAGATCGGCAATGCGTTCGAGGTTTTTGGCGATGCGCAAGACGTGCAGAAAGTCTTCGATGATCTGGGGACTTTGTTTCATCAGTTCGATTAGGTGGGCGGTGATGCCGCGGTTGAGGTCATCCACGATGCTATCGTCATGGCAGATTTGGCGGGAGAGTTCCACGTCCTCGTTGGTGAAGGCGGTGATGCTTTGTTTGAGCATGGCAAGGGCTTTGACCTTCATCTCCATAAGTTCTGGGATCAGATTCAGGATCGGGTTTCCACTGAGGATGGAAGAGCTTTCGGCGATATTCACCGCCTGGTCTCCGAGCCTTTCCAAATCGTTATTTATCTTGTATATCATGAGGATGACGCGCAGGTCTTTGGCTTCCGGTTGATATAGTGCGATCAGGCGTGTGCAGAGGTTTTCGATCTCGATCTCGAGTTGGTTGACGCGGGTTTCAAAGACCATCACGTCTTCGAGACTGCCACCGCTCACGCTTTTGATACCGGTGAAACACATCGCCACCATATTTTCCACCAGTCCGGCTTCCGCCATCAGCAACTTTTTCAGTTCGCTAATCTTTTCTATGAGCATTCAAATCTCCTTCTATTGTATAAATTAATCAAGACATCAACCAAACACACCGGTTAAATATGCTTCGGTGCGGGAATCCGTGGGAACGGTGAATACCCGTTGGGTTTCGCCAAATTCTACTAATTCACCCAGATACATGAACGCAGTGTAATCCGAGATTCTGCCTGCTTGAGCGATGTTGTGAGTGACGATCAGGATGCTCACCTGTTTTTTGAGTTCCACGCAGAGCTCTTCCACTTTGGCGGTGGCTTGGGGATCGAGCGCGGAGGTGGGTTCGTCCAAAAGCAGGATGCGGGGGTTGTTTGCCAAAGCCCTCGCGATGCAAAGTCGCTGTTGCTGTCCACCGGATAGGGACATCGCGGATTCGTTTAATCTATCTTTCACTTCATCCCAGAGCCAGGCGTCCCGGAGGCTTTTTTCCACGCGGGTGTGAATCTCGCACTTGGAATATTTGCCCTGAATGCTGAGTCCGAAGGCGACGTTGTTGTAGATGGATTTGGGGAAAGGATTTGGCTTTTGAAACACCATGCCGACGCGCGAACGAATGTTTGTGACCATTGCCCCCGGGGCATAGATGTTTTCAGCGTCGAGCAGGACTCTGCCTTCGATGCGGGTGCCGTCGATGAGGTCGTTCATACGGTTGAAGCAGCGTAGCAGGCTGGATTTTCCGCAGCCTGAAGGGCCGATCATGGCGGTGATGCGATGTTCGAACACGCAGAGATTGACATCATGCAGCACGTGGTTCTGTCCGAACCAAAGATTCAGACTTTCAGTGCGAATGTGGGCTTTTACCATTTTCTTTTTCTCCTGATGTGATAACGGATGGCGATGGCGAGAGAGCTGACTCCCAAGACAAGGATAAGCAGAACCACGGCGGAGCCATAGGCGATGGGGGTCTGCAATTTGGAGTTTGAACCCTCGGTCATCAGCGCGAATATGTGATATGGCAGAGCCATGACTTCGTGAAAGATGGATTTGGGCAATTGCCGCGAATAGAAGGTCGCGGCGGTGAACATGATCGGAGCCGTTTCTCCGGCGACGCGTCCCACGCTGATGATGGCGCCGGTGAGGATGTTTGGCAATGCAGTTGGGAGAATTATCCGTAAAATAGTCTGTCTTTCGGTGGCGCCCAAAGCCATCGAGGCGTCGATGAAGTCTCTCGGAACGCCGCGCATGGCTTCTTCCGAGGCATTAATGATGATCGGCAATGCCAGGATCGCCAGAGTGAAGGCGCCGGCGATCAGCGAGACGTCGAACTTCATCAGATTCACAAATACCGCCATGCCAAAGAGACCGTAGATGATCGAAGGGATGCCTGCCAGAGTGTTGATTGAGATCCTCACGATCTGCATCAAGAGGCGCGGCTTGCCATAGTTATTCAGATAGATCGCGGTGAAGATCCCCAATGGCAAGGCGATGCTGATCGATAGCAGGGTCAGATACAAAGTGCCCAGAATGGCGGGATAGATGCCTCCGGAGGTCATTGCATCCCGCGGTGGCTGGGTCAAAAAGGTCCATGATATGGAGCTCAGACCCTTGCTGAAGATGCTGTAAAGAAAGATGATAAGCGCGATCGTCGTGAAGATGATGCAGGCTCCGAGGATACCAACGCCGAGGACGTTCTTCAGCTTTCTCATCGTTTCACCCTCTTCAGAAAGACGAGTTCCGTGACCAGATTGGTCACCAAAGTGATGACGAAGAGCACGATCGCGATGGCAAAGAGCGAGCGGTAGTGCAGATCTCCGACTACGGTTTCACCCATTTCCGCAGCTATGGTGGAAGTCATTGGTCGGATCGATTGAAAGATGCTGGATGGGATCTGAGCCGAACCGCCAGCTACCATCAACACGACCATCGTTTCACCGATAGCCCTGCCAAATCCCAAAAGGATGCTGCCAATGATGCCGCTTTTTGCAGCAGGAACGACCACGCGGGTGATGGTTTCCCATTTCGTCGCTCCCAATGCGAATGAAGCTTCCCGCAGAGCTTTCGGAACGCTGGAAAGCGCGTCCTCGCTCATGCTGGCAATGATCGGAACCACCATCAAACCGAGGATGATCGAGGAGGTCAGCATATTCAAACCGGTGGGCAGATCGAAGGTTTCGCGGATCAGGGGAGCCAAAAAAGCCATTCCAAAGAGTCCATAAACCACTGAAGGGATTGCCGCTAACAGTTCGATCACCGGCTTTGCCATTTCCCTGAGGCGAAAACCAGCTATCTCGGAGATGAAAATGGCGGATCCGAGCCCCAGCGGAACGGCGATGATCAAAGCTCCCAATGTAGCATAAAACGAACCCGCGATCAGAGTCCAGATGCCAAATTGCGCGTCCTCGTGGGTGGGATACCATGCCTTGGTGAATAGAAACTCCAAAAAACCAACCGACTTGAAGAGCGGTATCCCCTCATAGAATACGCTGGCAATAATGCCAAACAAAAACAGAATCGTTGCCAGCGCGGCAACGTAAGTGATCATCTTGAAAGTCTTTTCTTTAAATGCTTCCATATTGCACCTTATACGGCTTCGGCACCGTGGAGCGAATCCACGGTGCCAATGCAGCCGAGTAGATTATGAGTAAGGAGGTTCATTTAGTTTAGGGTGATAAAGCCCTGTTTTCTGACGATCGCCTGACCTTCTGCAGATTGGATGAAGGCGATGAACTTGCCGATCTCGCCGGTGGCTTTGCCGTTTGTGTACATATAGAGCTTGCGGGAGATCTTGTAAGTTCCGGATTTGATCGTGCTTTCACTGGGCATGATCTTTTCGACGGTCAGGACCTTGACGTCGTCCGTGATATAGCCCAATCCCGCATAGCCAATGGCTCCCGGTGTGCTGGCTACGGTGGTGACCACGGCGTTGTTTGAGGCGAGCAATTGGGCGGAGGGATCGACCTTGGCGCCGCCGAGGGCTTTTTCGTTGAAGACTTCAAAGGTTCCGGAAGCCACGTCTCTGGAGACGACTACGATCGGCAGGCTGGGTCCGCCCAGCTCTTTCCAGTTTTTGATCTTGCCGGTATAGATGCCTTTGATCTGGGCAATAGTGATATCCTTGACGCCATTTGTGCGGTGCACGACCATGGCGATGCCGTCATTTGCCACGGCATAACCGATGGGGTTGATGCCCTTGGATTTGGCGGTGGAGATCTCTTTGGATTTGATCGGACGTGAGGAATTGGCGATATCGACGGTGCCGTTTTGCAGAGCGGCAATGCCTACTCCGGAACCACCTCCGCGAACGGAGATGTTGACGCCGGGATGTTTGTCCATGTAGGCTTCAGCTCCTGCCTGAGCAACCGGAAGGACGGTGGTGGAACCTGAACAGGTGATCTGGTTACCCTTCTGGGCAAAGAGCGGAAGCGAGATCAGCAGGGCTGCGACGATGAGGATGATGATAGTGTTTTTCACTGAAAACTCCTTTATTTTATGGTGCTGGAAAAGCGCCATTTGAGCTGTGCCATGACCTGAAGCGCGTCTTTCATGCCATTGGCGTAGGAGGGGCCGGACTCGTCTTCGTTGTAGGTCTTTTGGGTAACGTTGAGCTGCACCTGAAACTTCGGATTGAAGCTCTCGTCGTGCATGACGTTATAGTTCACTCCGCCGGTGATGGCGTTTTGCAGATACTTGGAAGCTGCGACGGGATTGTCGGTTTCGTCCCATTGATCATATCTGCCGATGATCTGGATGTCGGTACCGATCAAAGAGTAGAGATTCAGGATCGGCATCAGCATAAAGCCATTGGCAGCATAATCTTTGGCGGGATCGTTGGGAAACTTCATGTCTTTGGAGATATATTCCGCCCAGACATCCACAGGACCATAGGCAAGGCGCAGCACGCCATCCATGAGAGCTTGTTCCTGATAAGTGGCGACGGCGCTGTTGTCGGAAAGCTTCTTTTCGCGCTCGACGCTGTTGGTCATATAGGAACCGCCTATGGTAATGCCGGGGATCGGTGTAAGGCGCAGATTGGCAAGGTATTCCATGCGGGTGTTGTCTTTGAGGTTGACGCCAAACTTCTTGTAGCCTTCGCCATTATAGACGCCAAAGGCATACTCGCCGAATCCGGCGGGCAGGAAGCCATTGAGGGTCACGCCATAGTCTGCGGAAATGGCTACTTTGTATTCATCGGTGGGGGCTTTGCCGATCAGGGTGTAGTTCCAGTCATAGATGGTGCCGAAATACACTTTCTGCAGACCCACGGTCAAGGTCATATCCGGAACGGGGACGAGATTGGCAAAATCCACAAAGCCATACTTGAGTTTGAGACCGGCGCCGTCGCCGATCAGGTCTGTGGAAAACATATCGACGGTGAAGCGGGCGTTGGTATTTTCGCTAAACTTGGTTCTCAGATCGACGTAGCCGCGATCGAGGGCAAAATAGTTCTTTTTCACGATGTTGCTGCTATCCGCGGCGGATTTTCCGCTCTCCATGGTCCAGCGGCTCCAAAATTCGCCGCCCAATCTGGTTTCTTGCGCCGTCATCATTGCCGGCACCGCGATGATCGCGATAAGTAAGATAATCCAAAGCTTGGATCTCATGTGGTCTCTCCTTTTTCGGGTATGTTTTTTTTGTTCATACGCTCTGATAATACGAAGAGATTGTTAGGTTTTGATGAAGGCTGTGTTAAGATAGCTTTATTGTTTGTGGCGCTCAGGAGGAGAGAGCTTGCCTGATCATGGATGAAGCCCTCAGGCAGGGCAAAAGGGGGCCAAAAGCCCTAAATGGCTTTTGGGCCGGAGCTGCTGCTTTTGAGGCGGCGCAAAGCTTTCTGGCGGAGTAGCTTGACCCTCTCGTTGCTGATCGAAAGAGCGCACGCGATCTCTTTTATGCTGAGGCGCTTCTCATAGCTGAGGATCAGGATCTGTCGCTCCAGAGGAGGCATGTCATCGGGGAGCCCCAAGTCCGTGTCTGCCGATGGTTCCGGCTCCGCTGAGATCTGTTCGGGAAGCTCATTGCCACCGGCCTGGGCAAGGTTTCCGCTTTCACGGTCGATGGCTTCCAGTACGCGTTTCTTGATCCAATAGACGGCATAGGTGGAAAACTTGGCTTCGTAACCCTGTTCAAAGCGCTTGTAGGCTTCCAAAAGACCGATCAGCGCCTCTTGTTTAAGGTCTTCCACCGGAACGCTGGAGCGACGGTAGGAAAGCGCGATGCTGAAAGCCAGGGGAGCATATTCGCCGATCAGACTGTCCTGATCGGCTGGAAAGCCTTTATCCACAGTACTTTTCGTTGGTTTCATCGTTTGGTAACAGGATGGAAAACTGCGTTCCTTCTCCGGGAACGCTGCTCACGTTGATCGTTCCACGATGCAATTGAACGATGTGTTTCACTATCGCCAAGCCGAGTCCGGTTCCGCCCTTGGCACGGTTGCGTGAGGAATCCGCCACATAGAAACGCTCAAAGATCCTGGGCAAATGCTGTGCCGAGATACCGATACCGCTGTCCCTGACAATGATCTTTACCTCATTGTCATCAGCTTCGACGGAAATGAATATCCCGCCCTGCTCGGTATAGCGGATGGAGTTTTCCACCAGATTGATGAAGATCTGTTCAAATTTGAAGGGATCCACCCAGGCATATCTGTTTCTATCCTTGATGTCGATGTCCAGCGTGAGCTTCTTTTCCTGCGCGAGGGGTTTGAGGATCATGGCAAGGTTGTCAAAAAACACTCCCAGCTTTGTCTTTTGGGGTGAGATGGGTCTGGCGTGTTCGAGGCGGATCAGATCCTCCAGATCGCTGATCAGCCTGATCAGGCGCATGGTGTGGTTTGTGATGATGCTCACATAGCGGACGTCCTCGCCTTTGGCATTATCCGCCAAAGCTTCGGCAAAGCCTTTGATCGCGGTGAGAGGTGTGCGCAGTTCATGCGCCAGATTCACGATAAAGTCCTTCTTCATCTGTTCCGCCTGCCTGAGTGGATCTATGTTTTGCAGGGTGAAGATCATGCGGTCGGCTTCCTCATTGCGTGAAGCGATGATCAGGTAGTAATGCTCATCCAGCACAAATTCCTTGATCTGCCTTTGGGATTGTTTGCCGAATTCACCGATGAAATCAGCCAGATCGGGATCGCGGATCAGCTCCCAGTAATGCTGTTTCTGATCCGGATTGAAGCCTGGAAAGAGCTTGCTGAAGGCATCATTTGCCCACCAGATGCGTCCGTCTCCGCTTTGAGACCACAGTGCTTCCTCGATCGAGCCAATGATCAGGCGCAGTTCTTCACGGTGCACCGATAGGTGTCCGATCGTATCATCCAGAGAGCCGATCATCTGGTTGATGCTCCTGCCGATGGTGTCAAATTCCTCCACATCCAGGTCCGGAATGCGTTCGCGCCTTTCTCCGCGTGTGATCTTCTGCGCGATGCGGTCGATCTTGCCGATCTGGCGGTTGAAACGCAGGATGGTGAAGAATACGATCAAAAACGTGGAGCATGTCATCGTGAGCAGGACATATTGGATCCTGATTCCGGCAAGCAGCAGGATCGCCAGCAAGCCGAGATTGAAGAGGTTCAAGACCACCAGCGCCCGGTTCAGACTGTGCTTTTCCATCTATCCTCAATCCTCCGGGTCGCTATCGAACTTATAGCCCATGCCGCGGATGTTTCGGATCATGGTGGCAAACTTCCCGATCTTCTCACGCAGGTTTTTGATATGGACGTCCACGCTGCGTTCGATCACGATCTTGTCCGTGCCCCAAAGATAATCGAGGATCTGCGCGCGTGAATAGACCCACCCCGGTCTTTTGGTGAGGAGCTGCAAGATTTTGAATTCGGTGAGCGTGAGGTCGATCCTTTTGCCTTTGATAAATGCCTCAAAGCGGTTGAAATCCAGCTTGAAGCCATGAGCGATCACCAGTACGTTTTTGTGCGTCTCCCAACCGGCTCTGCGCAGCACGGCATTTACGCGCGCGATCAGTTCTCCTCCGTCAAAGGGCTTGGTGATATAATCGTCCGCGCCAGTCTCCAGTCCCTTGACCTTGTCCTCGATATCCACTCTCGCGGTGAGCATGATGATCGGTATTCCGGCAAAGCGTTCTTCCTTTTTGAGCACCGCGCACAATTCCATGCCATCCATGTCCGGCAGCATCAGATCGAGCATGATCAGATCCGGAACCAGCTCTTCCAACGCGGGGAAAAGGTCTTTCGCCACGGGGTAGCAGCGTACGTCAAATCCGCCCCCGCGCAGTTTCAGAGCGATCAGTTCCATGATGTCGGCTTCGTCTTCCACGATGTAGATGAGTTTTTGCATTCTCAGGTTCTCCAATTTTTGCTGATGATGTCAAGATAGTCTCATGCCATTAATTGACAAGCGAAAAAGGGGAATTAACGGTTAAATATTCTTAACAGAATTGCACGATATCGCCAGGGCTGGAATCCCTTCACCTTTGCATTACGGAGTCAATACGGACTTAGTCCGTAATGAGTCCGTATTGATTCCGTAATGCTAAGGGGGAAGAGTGAACGGGTGAACAGGAAAGTAGCGCAGCATGCCGATGCTGCGGAAACGATGGTTATGTTTGATAGTTTTTTTTTACCTCCACAGCAGTGGCATGCTGCGCTACAGGCGTTTCTTTCAACCTTTGTTTGATCAATAGGCAAATAAATAGTTGACAAAAACTGCCGCAAAATAGCTTATGAGGGCACTTACTTGGTAGATACTGATCTGATGCCATGGTTTCGCTGACAGAACGAATACAAGGCATTGTCGAACAAGCACTTAAATTGAGGTCAAAGGAGTATATGATGCAGAGCGATAGTATTACTCAGCAGCAATCAGATTCTGCAGATACTGGTCTGACGCAAATTATCAATGAGATTATCCGTCAATATCCCGAGCTCTCTGATCTAATAAATAAACTGCAAATCGAGCTTGATGGATTTAGGCGGGAAAATGACTGTCTGAAGCGTGAGCATATACATTTCCGCACTTGTCTTGAAAATACCACGGACATCATTGCAAGCCTTTCATTAGACGGTTTTATTGCTTCCGTAACCCCAAACTGGAAAGAGGTTATGGGACATGAGCCGAGCGAGATAATCAATCAATCGCTCTTTGAAAAAGTCATTTATCCGGCGGATGTGTCAGATTTTGTAGAGGTCTATCAAAGAGTCATCAGCACCGGTGAGAAACAGTCCGGCATCGAGTACCGGGCGTTGCATCGGGATGGTTCGATTCGTTGGCATACGACCAGTCTATCTCCCATTTTTGATAATATGGGCAACGTCACATCGATCCTGGCGATTGCGAGAGATACTACGGAACTGAAACTTGCCGAAGACAAGCTCAGATCGACAAAGCTGGCTTATGAATCCTTGTTCCTTAAAGCGCCGGATGGAGTAATCCGGATCGATCACCAGAGCAACTTCACCTATATCAGTCCTTCCACAAGAAAGATGTTTGGCTATGCGGAGACGGAGCTGACGCCCTCTTCTCCTATGGAATTGATTCATCCTGATGACCTTCCCATGGTGTTTGAAGCTTTGAGTAAGCTGGTGGCTGATCCAAGCTATGTGCCGACTCTTGAATGCCGGATTCATCACCTTGACGGTTCGTGGAAGTGGATTGAAGCTACATTTTCAAATCTGCTTGAGGATATAATTGTGCACGGCATTGTGATCAATTTTAGAGATATAAGCGAACGCAAACACGCGGAAAACATCATCAAGGAGAGTGAAGCCAGATACCGTCATTTGATCGAGACCATGAACGAAGTGGTCGTGTATGTCGATAATGACGATGTGATTAAATACATAAACCCCGTCTGTTACAAGGTCTATGGATACACACCGGAAGAATTGACCGGGAAAGTAGGCTATGAATACTTGGTTCACGAAGATGATAGGCATATCATTATCGAAAAAAACAAATCCCGGATAGAAGGCAAGACCGATTCTTATGAAGCTAGGGGAAAAAAAAGAACTGGAGAGACGATCTGGCTCAAGATGAGCGGGTCTCCGATGCGCGATGCCAACGGCGAAGTGATTGGCTCGGTAGGGATAATCGACGATATATCCCACAGCAAATCTTTGATGGAGCAGTTGCTTGCTACCCAAAAGATGGATGCCATCGGTCTGCTTGCCGGAGGAGTTGCTCACGATTTTAACAATCTACTTGGCATTATAATGGGTTATGCCGAGGATATCCATAGCAGCCTGCCATCACAAAGCCCGCTCATGCCGGAAGCAGAGGAGATCGTCAAAGCCTGTAAACAGGCATCCATTCTCACTCATCAGTTGCTTTCCTTTAGCCGCAGCCAGATATTGCAGCCCATAGCTCTGAATCTGAGCGAATCAGTCTCAAATATACTGCCGCTTTTACCGCGATTGATCGGTAGTGAGATCGCAATCGAGACCATTTTGGCAAATGATCTGGACAAAGTAAAGGCTGATCCGAGCCAGCTCGATCAGGTCATCGTAAACCTTGCCTTGAACGCCAAAAACGCAATGCCCAAAGGTGGGAAACTTACCATTGAGACCGCTGGTGCCGAGATTGATGAAGACTCTGGCTACATCCATCCGGATATGAAACCCGGGCACTATCTAACGCTATCCGTCAGCGATACCGGCTGTGGAATGACCAAGGAAATCCAGAGCAGAATATTTGAGCCATTCTTCACTACTCAGGAAATGGGTAAAGGTCTGGGGCTTGGCTTATCCACTGTTTATGGCATCGTGCAACAGTCTGAGGGCTACATCCAAGTGATCAGCAAGCCGGGAATCGGGACAAAGATGAAGATTTTTCTGCCGGCGGATTACTCTCAGTCTGAGCCAAAACTCCAGCCCAAGCAAGAGTTGACAGGATACAGGGAGCTTATTCTGATCGTCGATGATGATGAATCTCTCGGCATTATGGTCAAGAATATGGTGGAAAAGAAGGGTTACCGAACGGAAGTGGTATTATCCCCAACGGTTGCGCTGGCTGCCATTGAAAATGGGTTGAGACCGGATCTGGTCATCACGGATGTAGTGATGCCGGAAATGAATGGCAAAGAGATGGTTGACCGGATCTTTGGCATCATTCCGGGACAGAAAGTGCTGTTTATGTCCGGCTTCACCGATAACGCGGTCGTGCGTAATGGAGTGAAGAATCATGATTTCCCGTTCATCCAAAAGCCATTTTCCTTTAGAGATATCATAGCCCTGATCCACAAATTGCTGCTGAAGCCACAGGAACCCGTCAAACGCACTGCCGCCATCCTGATGCTCGATGACGATGAGAATATCCGGGAATTGGTGAAACGTTCCTGCACCAAGCGGGGGCACAGCTTTGTGGGTGCCGGCAATCTCGAAGAAGCGCTCACTTCGCTATCCACGCAGGAGTTTGATATTCTCCTGGTCGATTTGCAACTGATCGGCATGAGCGGGATAAAAGCTCTGCAAAAGATACGAGAGGCGGGATTCACAACTCCCGCAATCATTCTGTCCGGGTCCCCCGGGCAGATCGATGACAATTTCCTGATTCCACTGGGGGTGACCAAAACGATAGAGAAATCAGCAGATAACCTGCCCCTCGTGCTCTGTATCGAAGAACTGCTTGCCGGTAAGCACTGATTGGGATTTCTCAAGTAGTTGGAGGCGGCTCATTGATCACCAGCCAGTATAAGCCCAGATATTTCACCGCCTCTGCAAACTGATTGAAATCCACCGGCTTTCTGATAAAACTATTTGCTCCCAAGTCGTAGCTGTTGCCGATGTCCACAGTTTCTCCAGATGAGGTCAGGATTACCACTGGGAGGCGTTTGGTGCGTTCGTCTGTCCTGATGCGTCTCAAGACCTCCATGCCATCCACAACGGGAAGTTTCAGATCAAGTAAAATCAAGGTGGGCAGACTGGCTTTACCGGGTTTGCCGCATTCTTCAAAAAGGTAAGTTAGAGCCTCCAAACCGTCTTCTTTCACGATCAGTTCATTTCCGATCCGGCTTTTTGACAGGGCTCTTTTGGTCAATTCGATGTCGCTGGGATTATCCTCCACCAGCAGGATTGTCTTATCTAACATTTATTCTCTCCTAATGTAAAGTAAAACGTAGCACCCTCATCCGGCTCAGTCTCTACCCAGATAGTTCCGCCATGACGTTCAATAATGCGTTTCACTGTCGCCAGCCCGACACCCGTTCCCGGGAAATCAGTAGTTTTGTGCAATCTCTGGAAGGCGCCAAAGAGTTTCGTCGCGTAAGACATATCAAATCCTGTCCCATTATCGCGCACATAAAAGACGGTTTCATTATCTTTGGCGATCCTGCCCAATTCTATCTTGGCGCAATCCCGCCTGCCGGTAAATTTCCAAGCATTATACAAGAGATTGGTCAATGCCACTTCCATCAGTTTCGCATCCGCTTGAACGATTAACCCGGGCTGGATATCTGCTTCGACGACGCGCTGGGGATCTTCTTCCCGCAGCCTGATCATGATGTTTTTTGCCAGAATCGCAAGATCTATGGGCTCTGGACTGATGGCTAATTTGCTAATTCGTGAGAGCTTGAGCAGTGTTTCGATCAAGTGTCCCATGCGTTGGGTTTCATTGGCGATTCTATCCAGATATTTGGACGCCTGCTCATCCAGTTTACCATGATAATCTTCACTCAATGCCTGGCTCCAACCCGCTATTCCTCTAAGCGGAGAACGAAGATCGTGCGATACTGAATAGGAGAAAGCTTCCAGCTCCTTGTTTGTGATTTCAAGCTCAGCCGTCCGCTCCGCCACTTTTTGTTCCAACTCTTCATTGAGTTTTCTGATTTCCTCATCAGCCTTCTTCTTCTCCGTGATGTCTCTAAAGAATGCCACCATCCGGTTTAGACCCGTATTCATGGCATGCACTTCAAAGGCTCCGGCTATTATTCCGTCGGCATACACAATCTGGTCATTACTGTAGTTTTCGCCTCCCAAAGCAATCCTGCGATAGATCTCGGGAAGTCCCGATCCGGCATTGCCGGGAAAGGCTTCGAGCAGCTCCTTACCGATCAGGTTTCGATGATCCAATCCCAGTATCCGATCAGCGGACAAGTTTGCCGCCACAAGGATTAAACGATTATCCGGTTGAAACAGGTAAGAGTGTGCCCCAAAGGGAGCACTGTCAATGATCTCTCTCAGCCGTTCCTCACTCTCCCTGATAAATTGCTCAGCTTTGATTCTTTCTGTGATATCATTGATGATAAGCACGGATCCGATGAACTCACCTGCATCATCCCGGATGGGATCGACAGATACAAATATCCACTTGTCTCCCAGTTTTATCTCGGCACTCGCTCTTTTCCCGGTCTCTTTTAGTACCAACGTCGGACATTCTTTGATGGCTTCTTCAGTTCCATAGACTACCTTCCAGCAATAGTTTCCTACTATTCGCTCAGAAGTTAAGTCCAGCATTTGAAGAGCGGATTTATTTGTCTGGATGATCATGAAATCAGCATCCAGCAGCATGATTACATCGCTGATGCTATCAAAGGTGGTCATCCATCCCCTGGCTATCTTTTGATAATCATCCTGCAGCTTGGCTTTGTCTTGTTCCAGTACCAGTTGTTGGCGTAACCGCTCGATATTATTGCGCCGCGCCATATAACCGAGCGTCAAGGCAATGGCGAATACTAAAATCAGAGATGCCAGGACGGTGATATAGACTCTTGTCCTAAGCGGATGGTAAAGCTCCCGCTTGTCCATTTTGGCAGTAACATACAAGGATGTATCCGGCACCTTGCGAGAAGCTGAAATCACCCGTTCCCCGCGGTAATCGATGCCCTCGATTACGTCAACTATGCCCTTGACGGCACTGACGCCAGGACGATTGGTGTGAATATCAAGGTTTAGCCGGAACTTCAAGGCAGAGTCTTTTTTAAATCGAAGTTCGTTTAGATATAGGACACAATTTCCCTCGCGACGCACCAAAGTCGTCTCTGCCGTTTTACTTGGCGTGGGCCATGATTGCACAATGGGGTACAAATGCCGGTATGGATCGATCTGGAAGACCCATACGCCGATTGGCTTTGAGTTTTCCCGGTTCGGGTTTTTCACTGGGATCAAAAACTCTGATTTGATATCGGGGTTTCCTGCCATCGGTTGATCACTCTCAAGGTGGAGAGGCACCAAGACAATCTCATTAGTTTCAAGAGCTTTTTTTATGTGTTGACCAAGGTCGCAGGACAGAGTTTTCCGCTCGGAAGGGAAAGAGATCAGGACTTTGCCGTGTTTATCCAGCAAGGCGAGCCATGAATAATCACTGTCGCGTTTGTAGGACATCATCCATTGGATAATCTGAGAATCTTTATGTTTGGAGCTGGGATCGGAGAGAAATTGTGAGCATAATTCCTGGATCATGGGAGTTTGGAGGATTTGTCTGGCATCCCTCATGCGCTCCTGATTCCATTCATTGATATGATTTACCTTCAGATCGGCTATAGCGGATATGCTTTCCAGAGCGTTTTTTTTAAGCAGTTTGGTCTCATGGTGGACATAGTAAATCCCCCCGATTCCCAAAGCGATGATCAGAAATATAAGAATGATCACAGAACGTCGGGTTATTTTTCCAAAACTGGCTCGCTTGGATGTGCCACATGGCTGCGAATCAGCTTGAATACGCTGATGCTCGGAATCTGCCTTCTGGTTTCGATTCATCTCTTCTCCCTTGATATTGACGCAAGGTCACCAAGACTCGCTTGCTAAAGCAATACGATCCCAACTTAAGGGAGAGGTAATCATCGTCAAGATAAAAATCGCTGCCCTATCTGTTTATGGTTTTTGCCTCAACCGGTCTCGCCCTTCTCAATGAGTGAGATGTAGCGCAGCATGCCGATGCTGCGGGAGTGGGGTGGGGAATTCCGATTCCCCACAGCTTTGCAACCACAGCCGAATCGGAGTTCGGCATCCCAATGGGTAGCCGCGTCTATTTCCGCTTCGGCATGAGCGCCAAATCTTGATCATCGTTTTTTATCATTTTTTATCATCGTATGGATCATCGTATGGATCATCGTTGCCGCATCGGCATGCTGCGCTACTTTACCTCTTCCACGGCGTTAATCAAGCGTTAATCAAGCGTTAGTTTTATTACGCTTGATTAACGCTGTCCAGTGGTAGAGCGGCTTGCCGCCACACTGGAAAAGACAATAATGGGGAATAATGGGGAAATCCACCACCAGTCCATCACCAGTCCAATCTCAATTCTCCATTGATATGTTGAGAAATTTGAACAGGCGCGGGCACAGCCAATTATTCATCAAACATAAAGCAATTGACTAAACCATGGTAATCGCATAGTTTATTAGCATGAGGAAAGTATGACATCTGGTAAGAATGAGATACATGAGCAATTGAGAAAAGCCTTCATCAGGATTGGTGAATTTGAGAGAGAAAACGCACAACTAAAGAACAAACTCATCACGCACGAGAAAGAGAATGCAACTCATGACGCACAAACATCGTATCTGACGGGAGAAAATGGCATTAACCAACCTAAAAATGAATTGAGTATCCCTGATTCACCGGCATCGGTCAATAGCTCTTCAACTCCGGAAAAGAAAGTTACTTTGTTCAAAAACCTGTTTCGCGGCAGAGAAGACGTGTTTGCTATGCGGTGGACAGGCAAGGACAACAAATCAGGATACTCTCCAGCCTGTATCAATGACTGGAAACTTGGGGTCTGTGGGAAATACAAGAAAATTGCTTGCGCCAATTGCGAAAATAGAAAGATGATTCCGCTGGAAATAAGGCAGCTATACCGACATCTGAAGGGCGAGATTGTGATAGGAGTTTATCCCTTGCTGGACGATGATACCTGTTTCTTCCTCGCCTTTGACTTCGATAAAAAGGAGTGGAGGGAAGACGTGCTTGCTCTGATGGAAACTTGCTCAGTTTATACAATACCGGCTTACGTCGAAAAGTCCCGATCGGGCAATGGAGCACACGTTTGGGTATTCTTTGAAGATGCCGTGGCAGCATCGTCTGCAAGGAAGTTTGGCACTGCACTCTTGACCGCGACAATGGAACGGAGGCATCAAATCGGACTTGATTCCTATGACAGGATTTTCCCAAATCAAGATACAATGCCCAAGGGAGGATTTGGAAACCTCATCGCGCTGCCTTTACAGAAACAAGCCAGAGAACATGGGAACAGCATGTTTGTTGACGAGAGTTTGAAGCCGCTTGAAGATCAGTGGAAGCACTTGGCTCATATTGAGAAGCTCACTCAACAGAGATTGAGTGACTTACTTAAAGCGTTATCTGCGAATCACAGTCCGATCGGCAAACTTGTAGCATCAACCGAGGAAGAGCTGCCTCCCTGGGAGAAAGCACCCCCTGATAGAGATGGTTACGGCGTTTTACCATCACAGGTAAAGATTGTTTTCAGCAACATGGTCTATATCGAAAAAGAATCATTGCCGCCAAAGCTATTGAATCGGATCATCAGACTCGCGGCTTTTCAGAATCCGGAGTTTTATCGGGCTCAGGCGATGAGGATGCCGATCTACAATATCCCCAGAATCATTAGTTTATCCAGCGAAAGCGATAAATACTTGGCTGTCCCCAGAGGCTGCAAAGAAGATTTGACCAAGCTGTTCGACCAATTACATATCGAACCATTGATCAAAGATCAAAGAAATGCCGGCACAAAACTTGAGGTTCATTTCATGGGCAAGCTAAGCCCGGAGCAAGTGTTGGCAGGTAAAACGCTACTCGAACACGAGAGTGGAATACTCTCTGCCACCACCGCCTTTGGCAAGACAGTTGTAGCAATCTGGATGATTGCTCAGAGGCAGACAAGTACTCTGATTGTAGTTCATAGACGCCAATTGATGCAGCAGTGGATAGAGAGATTGAAGTGTTTCCTTGCAGATGCTGAAGTAGGCGAGATTGGAGGGGGCAAGGAAAAGAGAACAATGAAGATAGACGTAGCGATCATCCAAAGCCTTTATCATGAGCGCAAAGTGAAGGAATACGTTCAGGACTATGGCATGGTGATTGTAGATGAATGTCACCATATTTCTGCCTTCAGCTTTGAGCAAGTTCTCAAGGAAGCCCAAGCAAAATATGTGTATGGTTTTACAGCCACCCCGATCCGCAAAGACGGTCAGCATCCGATAGTTACGATGCAATGCGGTCCTATCCGCTATAGGGTTGATTCGAAATCTCAGCTTGCATTCAGAGCCTTTAGCCATAAAGTGATAGTGCGTTATACAAACTTCAAAATGCCAGATCATCTGATCAGCGCAGACCCCAAGATCACGGACATCTATCAGGCATTGGTTGATGACCGCGCAAGAAATGATCTGATCCTTGACGACATCATCACTGCCATTGTTGCCCGCAGAAGTCCATTAATTCTTACTGAACGCACCGCTCATGTTGAATTCTTTGCCGAGAAACTTGCGGGGTTTTCGAAGCATGTCATCTCGCTGAGAGGAGGTATGGGCAGAAAACAGCTCATGGTAGTGATGGATAAGATTCACTCCATTCCGGACTGTGAGGAAAGGGTGATCATTGCGACAGGTAAATACATTGGAGAGGGTTTTGATGACAGCAGGCTGGATACGCTGTTTCTGACAATGCCCATATCCTGGAAAGGAACCCTGCAGCAGTATGCCGGACGGCTACACAGAACTCACGACAATAAAACCGAAGTCATAATCTACGATTACGTTGATCGGGAGGAGCCGGTGTTAGCTGCTATGTATAGAAAGAGGATAAAGGGTTATGCGGGGATGGGGTATAAAATAACCGAGGACTGTAACTAATTAGCATCAGCTATGGCTCTGCACCCAATTCCCTTGAGCTGGCTGACTCCGCCAGCTTGCGGGATTACCTGAATCTGGTTTGTGATCCTGTCCTTGATGGCGGCAACGTGTGAGATGATACCGATCAACTTTCCCTCGTTGTTTAAAGCGGCAAGGTTTTCCATGGCGATTTCCAGGCTGTCTTCATCCAGGGAACCAAAGCCTTCATCAAGAAAGAGGGAATCGATGCTCACGTTTTTGCTGGACATTTTTGACAGCCCCAAAGCAAGCGCCAGACTGACGATGAAACTTTCTCCGCCCGAGAGATTTTTCACTGTGCGGATCTCGCCAGCCTGGTAATCGTCTATGATATACAGGTCCAAAGGGGCATTGTCGCTATTGATCAGCAGATAGCGGTCGGAAAGCTTCTGCAACTGGACATTGGCGTGGGCGATCAGCAACTCGAAGGTGATCCCTTGGGCAAAAGTGCGGTATTTTTTTCCGTCCGCGGAACCTATGAGTTCATACATCTTTTCCCAGCGGTTTAGAACCTCATTATGAGTATTGATCTTCCGGATTTGTTCTACGTGCGTCCTTAGCTGTTTGGAGTTTTCGTTGAGCTTTGTTTCCAGAGCACCACGCTCCCTGTTAGCACTGTCTATTCTGGACTGGCAATCGTTTGCTTCGTTCTGCAATTCTGTCCATTCTATTTCGGAAAGCTTTTTCCCCTGTTCCGCTTTTAACATAATGGAGTTTTCGGAGATCTGAGCGTTAATCCTTTTCTGTTTTGAAGTTAGCGACTCCTCTCTCTGCTGAAGCTCGTTAAGGTTGTCTTGGTCGATGAGACATGCCAGGAATTCTTCGATCCCGGTAAAGCCATTCTTTTGCAGACCCTTGAGAAAGCTTTCTTCTGCCTTTTGCAGTGCTGGAGACAGCTTAGCGATCAGTTTGGCTGATTTCCGCGCTTGCTCTTCGTTGGAATGAATCAGCGTGGCTTTTTGTTCGCTTAACAATTCCGATTCCCTTAGATCTGTCCTCAAATTCATCAGTTCCTTCTGCCAGTCCGTTTCAACCTCCTCAACGCTGGTATTTCCGAGCAGCCGGTATCTGTTCTCCGTATTGTCCTTCAATTCCTTTTCCATCCGCTTTTGGCTTGCCTTGATAGTATCGATCTCCTGTTGCTGGCTGTTCGACAATTGCTTTTTGCCATTTAATACTGCCCTCAGTTTTTGGATCCCGGTCTGGAGGCTTTTTGCCCGGGAAATGCTTTGCTCCCAGGTATTTTTTTTGGTTTCCAAAATGGGGATGAGCAGTTGTGGATCATACTGTCCGTCCAGTACCAACCCGAATGGCGTTAACTCCTCCGTGAGTTTCTTACGCTGGGTAAATTCGCTGTCATGTAGCTCCTTGAGTGTGGTGGAGCATTGGACAAATTGTTCCTTGATCGACTGAAACTCTAGCTCGGTTTTCCTGCGTTTCTCTTTCTGCGCGTCCAGTTGCGTCTGTAACTCAAGTTTCTTTTTCTGTAGTTCACCCTGTTTGGTATGCAGTCTTTCAGCCTGTTTGATCAACGATTCCAGGGTTTCAATATACTTGCTATTCTGTTCTTGTAATTCTTCCAGAATAGCATCCGATACATCCACGATTCCCAATTGCGCGCTTTTTTCCGCCAGATACTTGCCCATAGATTCCACGTTGCTTTCCTTCTGGGATTGCTGATTCAGCTTATGCCTGGCCGCGGTCTCACCATGCAGTTTTTCCAGTTTCCTGATCTTTGACTCGATGGATTTCAATCCGACTTGAGCCTGCTCCAGGGCCGTTTCCTGTAGGTCTGTATCCGGTAATTCCGCTGTGGCAAAGGGATGCACGGTTGAACCGCAGAGGGGACAGGGTGTGTTTTCCTGCAGCTTTATGCGTTCATCGTTAAGGTCCAGTATCTTGTTGGTGTGCCTCAGCTTCTCCATACTATCCTGCACCATTGCATCAGCTGTCTCTTTGTCTTTGTTTAATCCCTGAAGTTCAGCTTCAAGCTGGGCTAAGCTTATCTTGTCCTTGGAAATCGCGGCTTCTGTCTGTTCGTGTTTGACCTGCGCTTTCCCGTGGCTTTCATAGCTGGCGCGTAGCGCGCCCAGAGCCGTTGCCCTCCGGTTCGCCGCCTGCAGCAGCGACCTGTATTCCGCCAGGGTATTTGCGGATAGGAGTTCGGTAAGCCCTTTGCCCGCCGAATCAAGTGCTATATTCAGCTTACGCAGTTCCTCTTCAACGGATCCGATCTGCTCTTGTATCTTGTTCAATTCCGCCTGTTTGACGGTCGTACCGGCTTTTTGACACTTTTCCCGATACTTAATAATATCCTTCTGAATTGTCCGCAGCTGTTCAAATTGGTTTACCAGGGCTTTGAGCGAGGACATCAATTCAGCATCCTCGGGGTGTTCAGTGAGATATTTTTCTGCTCTATCTTGTTCCTTTTCCATGTCCATGATTTCCTGCTCGAGTTGAGCCATCTCTTTTCCGAGTTCATTAAGCTTTTTGATTCTGGATTTGAGATCCGCTTTCTGCACTGCGACGCTCTTTTTCTGTACTTTAATCCCGCTATCCAACTGGCGGATATTGTTGAACAGCTTTTGCTTGTCCGGATTCTGCGCTTCCGCTTGTTTGAGACTTACTTGCCGTTTCTCCAATTCGGGTTTTAACTTTGTCTGTTCAGCTATCAGATTGGTTTCCTTTTCCTGAAGTTCAGTCTGTTCCTTTATTACTTCCTGCAAGCGGTACCGCCAGGATTCGATTTCCTGTAAATCCGGTCTCAAAGGTAGCGCCCGGCGCGCTTTATCTAGCTTTTCACGATCCGGTGCGAATATATGGATCTCTTTCTCAACATCTTTCAGGCGGTTTTCTTGTGTCCTAATCTCACTTTTCAGGCGCTCGATGTTTTCCGCCCATTTTAGCTTGGCGGCGATCTCTATTTGGCTTTCTTTCATTTTTTTTTCTGCCTGCTTGGACTGCGTCAGACTGTCCTGCAGTTCCACGCATTCTTCGCTGCTGAGCAGTTGTATGGACCCCAAGGCGGCAAGCAGTTCTTTGTGCTCGTTCTGCAGTGCGTTTTTCCGATTATACACTTCTATGGATATTTCGCTGTAGATATCGGTTCCCGTGATCTCTTCCAGGATTGAAGAACGTTCGTTGACATCTGCCTTCAGAAAGGCGTCAAAACCTCCTTGTGCCAGCAGCATGGACCGCGTGAAACGAGTAAAATCCATGCCGGTGACCTCTTCGACCTTGGCCTTCACTTGGGTGGTTTTTTCCTCCAGCAGCTTGCCAGTTCCTACGTCTGAGATATCGTGCTTGGGCTGTTGTAGTTCGCCGCCAGGTTTGTTGCGTGCGCGTTTCTGGCTCCAATAACACCGGAAACTGCCTTTATTGGTGTTAAATTCCACTTCAGCAAAACAGTCTCCGGTCCGGCGGGACATCAGTTCGTTCGTGCCCTTGCTGATCCTGCTCAAGCGCGGAGTTTCGCCATACAAGGCCAAACAGATAGCGTCCAGGATGGTTGATTTCCCGGCTCCTGTGGGTCCGGTGATGGCAAATATCCCGCTTTCGGTGAAAACCTTGTGGGAAAAGTCGATTTCCCATTCCCCTGCCAGCGAATTCAGATTCTTAAATCTCAGTTTTTGGATCCTCATTTCTTACCTCACTCCGCGTTTGCGTCCCTATCCGCCAGACTTTGCAGGACCTCGTTGTAGCAGGCACAAAGCTCCTTCGCGAGGGGCGCTTCGATCTTGTGCCGTTCCAGACATCGTTTGAAGACCTCCTGGGGATCGAGGTCATCCAAGGTTTCCTCCAGTTTTTGCCGGGACAAAGCTTTCTGTGTGATGCGCTCGTTTCTGAGCCGCAACAGTTCGATGTCACTGTCTTCGATCAGGTCCAATACGTCCTGTTTCAGGTCAGACCGCAGGTCAAAACCCGTGTAGTTTATATCCAACCAGCAGGGAAGCGATTCCGTGAGCAGGGATTCCAGCACCCTGTTGATCTCGTCCCAATCACCATCGATCTGGACAAGCTTGACGGTTTGCGGTACTTTCACTGCTTTAATGGTCGCTTTTGCGCCTTTGATATCGACTATGAGCACCTGTTTATCAGACTCAGCCTCTTTGAAGGAAAGGGGGATCGGCGACCCGGAATAGCGGCAATTCGCCCGCTTGCCCACGCTTTGCTGCCTGTGTAGATGCCCCAATGCGATATAGCTCAACTCCTTGGGGAAAACGCTGTCCGCAACCTGTGCCAGATTGCCGATATACAGGTCCCGCACCGCTTCGCCATCACTCAAACTAGCCCCTTTAGCGAAAAGATGCCCCATCGCGATCACCGGTAGTTTTTGGGCGAGCGAAAAAGAGTGCGTGAACACGTCCTGATAGTGTTTTTTAATCCCAGCGATCAGCTTTTCCTCTTTGTTCGCGATCGATTCGCCGCTTTCCACAAAACGCAGATCCCGCTCCCTGAGAAAGGGAACAGCGCAGACAAACAACTGGGCTTTGCCTGCATCATCTTTAAGAAGCAAAACCTCGTCTTCCGCAGAATCCGTCATGCATCCGACAACGTGGATATTGAGATATTTCAGCAATTCGCCGGGAGCGTTGAGCAAAGTTGGGGAATCGTGGTTTCCGCCGATGATGACGACATGGCGGCAATCCGTGAGATTAACCAGATGGAGGAAATTATAATAGAGTTCCTGAGCCCTATTGCTAGGCGAGGAGGAATCGAAAACGTCGCCGCTGACCAGCAAAATGTCGATCCTTTCATCCCGGACCAGTTCGATCAGCCACTCCAGAAAGGTCAGCTGTTCTTCGTATCGTTTCCTGCCAAAGAGGCTGCATCCCAGATGCCAGTCCGACGTATGCAATAATCTCATTTCTTTTACCTATTACTTATTTACAAATTACAGACTCTATTCATTCAAACTGCTGGGTACTTAGTCTAAAAAACTTGGGTTCTTCATGAATCGGGATTTAATCCAAATCTATTGTCTGCTGAGCATCATTTGCATTTTTAACTTTGTATTTGTTTGCCCGGCCAATTTTTATCTGCTCCACGGTGTCTGTCTTTTTTAATAATTTGGTCATTCGCATAGAGGTCCAGCCGCAATTGAGCTTATCGCAGATTTCTTTCGCTGTGAGAGCCTTGTCAGTAATCAAGTAGAGAATCCTATCGAGGATATCCTCATTTGACGCATTATCGGGTGATACGTTCTCAGCAGTCGATTGATCTGCCAATAGCTCACCATAGAAATCTACTTCCCTGGCGCCCATAGAAATCAGCAGATCATTGGCATTTGCTTCACCTTCCTCCGGTTTGCGGACATAGATTATCCGTCCCTTACGAAGTCCGTCCCTCACTCCCGACCAGGTTCCACCGGAATTGAACGAGTCAGCCACATAAATGTGCTTTGCCAGGCCATAGATGATGGGATTCCGTGCCATTGCCAGTTCCACTTTCCAAGGCGCCTTGGGGTGAAATGTGCTGAGAACCAGCACATTTCCCTCAATGATCTGTTTATAGTAGGTCTTATAGCCTGATCCAAAGGTCAGCACACCCTGGGGAAGCACAATGATGCTATGACCATTATACTTTAGTGTGGAATCCAGAGCGGCTTTATCGATACCCTTGGCAAATCCGCTGACGACCACCTGATAGTTATCAGTGCCTCTTTTGGCAACGTTATCAGTAAATTGCATACCTTGTGCACTTGCGTTTCGTGATCCCACAATGGCTATGGAATCCTCCTTCAGTAGTTGTTTGTTTCCTTTTATATATAGTACCGGTGGCGAATACGCGAGTTTCAGGTTCTCCTTTAAAGTGGGTGAATAATCCGGATCATTGAGCGGGATGAGCTCGAAGCCTTGATTTAGAAGACTCTCCGCAAGAAATGCATTGTTGGCTATCTGCTCTTTAGCCTCTAACAGCGAGGCGCAGTAATGTTCTTCCAGTGAATACACGCTCTTCCAGACCTCCGTTTCGAGAGCAAAGAACGCCTCCAAATCTGAGTTATTGTCAAAATAGATGGCTTTAATCAGGGCATTAATTCGGCCATTCGTCCAGCGCTGAAGATGAGCAATCGTGATCCAGTAAGCGGCATGATTTATCATCTATCATCCTTTGTTTGAGTAATTATCATCTTATAATCTATCCCCACCCACAGTTTTTGCCAATACTAACGGAGCAATCATCGCAGCACCGCAGTTGGTCAAGTATTTCCCCACTTCCTTGATCGTGGCGCCGCTGTCAAAGATATCGTCAATCAGCAGGACATACCGGCCACTGACAATGTCGGGATTGCTCAGCATAAAAGCGCCTGACACATTTTCGGCTTTGAGGGCGAAATTTTCATAAGCCTTCTGTTCGTGAGTATGCCTGATCTTGGTGAGATCATGGGAGATCGGAACTTTTAGGGTAAATGAAACTTTCTCCGCCAGGTGGCGGACAAGATCGCCTGAAATAGAGGGCGGAATGTACAGTATCAAATCAATTCTGTCTTTCCCGAATCTTTTAGAATACGCTTTGAGCAGCAGGGAGATCAGAAAGTCCGGGAAATCACCGCCCTGCTCATACTTGCTGCGATGAATGGCGGAGCCGACATTGGAAACCCCGTAATAGGACGCTGCTATCCCATTGATCAGATTGCTGCCTTTAGTCTCGACCTCGAGTTCCGGAAAGTAGCTTTCACGGAATCGCTCCAGCTTGGTAGACCACTCCGGAGTATGCGTGATCCTGTGTTTGGGTAGCCCGGTGTTATCGCAATTCGCAAAGTTCCTTCCGTCGCTATCACCGAGGTAATTGCACAGATATGACATCCGGGATTGGGTGGATTCGGCATAATCCATCATGGCTTCCAATTCCTTCATTTTCGCTGCTCTCAGCTCTTCAAACTGGCTGGGATCAAAGGGTTTGGCATTGCGGACATACTCATATCGCTTGGTTTTGCCGATGAACACTTCCCTGATAATTCCCTGATCCATCAGATCAGCACGGATGACTCTGATTTGGGTTTGGCGGAGATTGGTCTTTTTCATCAGTTCCCGCTCCCCCAGCATCTCGCTTTGCAAGGCTGCGATCACTTGTTCGTATTTTGCGGTTGCAGGTTTCGCGCCCTCGATGAAAGCTTCAGGCAGATCTCGATCAGATGGATTGTATAAAAGAATGATCACCGTGGGTAATCCATCTCTACCCGCACGGCCAATCTCCTGATAATAATGCACTGGAGATTGGGGAAATTGGGTATGGATGATAAATCTGAGATCAGGTTTATCAATTCCCATACCTAAAGCATTGGTCGAGATCACACATTTCCAGGTGTTGTTGATCATCCCTTGTTCCACCTCGATCCTGGATTCAGTGTCTAACCTGCTGTTGTATGATCTGCATGGAATATTAAGATACTCAAACCACTTACTGACGACTTCTGTTTCAACTACGGTTCCGGAATATATTATACCTGTCCCGGTTAGCTTGTTTATATTCTGTCCGAGCCAGATCAGCTTGTCATCATCTGAGGCAACATCGATAACATACAATTTGAAATTATCTCGCACCAGATTACCGCGGATCACTTTCAGGTCGCCAGAGATTTGTGAAGCTACATCTCGTTCAACCCTCTTGGTGGCAGTTGCAGTGGTAGCCAATACCGGCAGTCCCTTTGGGAGGAGATTGACCAGATTGATGATCCTTCTGTAGGCGGGACGAAAGTCGTGACCCCATACCGAGATACAATGCGCTTCATCCACGACTACCATGGCAAGCTTCATGTTTCGCACTTCTTCCAGCCATAGGGAGTTTTCCTGGCGTTCCGGAGCTATATAGAGGATACTCAAGGAGCCCTGTTTCGCCTCGGCAATGACCGCCAGATTTTCTTCAACGGTTTGATTGCTATTGATGCACTTTGCGGCGATTCCCAATGCTTGAAGTTTTGACACTTGATCACGCATCAGTGCGATAAGAGGAGAAAAGACGACCGTCAGACCAGCAAACTGCACAGCCGGAAACTGGAAACACAGAGATTTCCCATATCCGGTCCGTTCGATCAACAGAACCCTTTCCCCCCTCAGAATACGGGAGATGGCTATCCATTGCTCATCGTAGAAGTGATCCAACCCAAAGCGAGATTTGAGAATCTTCTCGGCTTGATCTCTATCCATAGCTTCAACGCCCCTTTTTCAATTGCTAATTCCATGATGCTGGACGGGTTGAGAACGATTTCGATAGAATCTCCAGGTTAAGCTCACCGACGACAATGATGCCACATTCTAACCTTTCGATTCTAAATACTTTTCCAGCAAGAGGATCGAGCTGGCGATACACAGCGGGCATTTTTTTTCAAAGAGTCCTTTCCGGATGGCTTTTTCCCTGGCTTTGGGTTTGGACACATCCATCCCAATGATGTCCTTGCATTCGGTGCTGCCGTTGAAGATTTTGAAATTGGCGGTAAATTCTTCCGTCCGCTCCTCAATTTTCTGTTTGCTAAGCTGATCGGCTTCGGAAAATCCAAAGCCGAGACCCAACACCATCAACGCGCCTGTCAGGGCACCGCAGGTTCGTCCCATGCGCATTCCTCCTCCGAAACAAGAAGCAATCTTACTTGCGGCTATGCGCGATAATCCCAAATCCTTGGCAAATTGCATCAACACTGCTTGGGCACAGTTAAAACCGTTGGCATGATCCGTTATGGCATTCATTACTTTTTTTGATGATAACACTCTTCCTCCTATAGGAATCTCCATGCTCTTGATGCACATGTTTCGTGTCAAGATATTTCTCAAACAGCAACAACTGACGCGCGGAATTTGGCATTTTTCCGATGGCAATTCAGATGAAAACGCTTATGTTATTTGATAGCGCATATCCCTTTTAGGAGGAAGCGATGAATCAGGCTCTTACAGATATGATCGGCACCACGCACCTTGATGGTTCGTCCGCGGAGATTATCACCCGTTTTGTCCATCATCTCAAATATAACCGCGGCAAAGATCAGTATTCCGCCACTCCGTTGGACTGTTATCTCGCCTTTGCCACCACCATTCGGGACATCCTGCTGGATCGGTGGCTGGTCACGCAACCCGCTGCCTATCATTCGGATAGAAAACGCGTCTATTATCTCTCCATGGAATATCTGATCGGCAGGTCTTTGGGAAATGCCATAATCAATCTTGATCTGCAGCGCCAGAGCATCAAAGCCTTGTCCGAGATGGGTTTCGATCTTTCCCTGATCTGTGAACTGGAATGGGACGCCGGATTGGGAAACGGAGGTTTGGGACGTTTGGCGGCATGTTTTCTGGATTCGATGGCAACCCTTGAGATTCCGGCTTATGGATATGGCATCCGCTATGAATACGGCATTTTCTTTCAGCGTATCAAAAACGGCGAGCAGATTGAAACCCCGGACAATTGGCTGCGCTATGGTTCCGTGTGGGAGATCCAGCATCCGGAACACCTCTTCCCCGTTTATTTCGGTGGACACGTGCAGGAAGTGATTGATGACAAAGGGCACAAATCCATGCAATGGATTCACAGCGAATATGTGATGGCAATGGCTTGCGACTATCTTATCCCAGGCTATAAGAACGGCTTTGTCAACACCTTGCGTCTGTGGTCGGCAAATTCCACCCGCGATTTTAATCTCAGCTATTTCAACGAAGGGGACTATGTCCAGGCGGTCGCGGATAAAAACAACTCCGAGATGATCTCAAAGGTGCTCTATCCAAATGACAACAAGATGTGCGGCAAGGAGCTGCGGCTCAAACAGGAGTATTTCTTCGTCAGCGCCACTTTGCAAGATATCCTGCGGCGTTTTGCAAAAAAGATCACTGATCTGAACCGGCTGCCGGAATTTGTCGCCATCCAACTCAACGACACGCACCCCGCCATCGCCATTGCGGAACTGATGCGCGTCCTCGTGGACGAAAAGAAACTGAATTGGGAAAGCGCCTGGGAGATAACGCAACGCTGCTTTGCCTATACCAATCACACGATTCTGCCGGAAGCCCTGGAAAAATGGCAGGTTGATCTCTTCCATCGTTTGTTGCCGCGTCATTTGCAGATCATCTATGAGATCAATCACCGGTTTCTTTATAGCATCCGTCTTACCGGAAACGGCGATGACGCCACTCTGCGCAATGTCTCGCTGATCGTGGAAGAGCCGATCAAATCCATTCGCATGGCGCATCTGGCGATCGTAGGTTCGCACAGCGTGAATGGGGTCTCAGAACTGCATACCCAGATACTTAAAGACAAGATTTTCAAGGACTTCCACCATATCTATCCGGAGCGTTTCAACAGTAAAACCAATGGCATCACACCCCGTCGCTGGCTATTTTTGGCAAATCCTCGCCTAACCGATCTGATCACCAAAGCCATTGGCGAAACCTGGTTGAAAGATATCGAAGTTATGACCAAACTTAATGATTTCGCCGGAGATTCCGCTTTTCTCGAAGAGCTTGGCAAGGTCAAACAGGCAAATAAAGAGGATTTCGCCGCCTACTATTGGGATATCCACCATCGTAAGCTCGATCCGGAGAGTATATTCGACTTTCAGGCAAAGCGCATCCATGAGTATAAACGGCAGTTGCTCAATGCCTTGCACATCATTCATTTGATCCACCGCATCCGCGACGGCAAGGGGAAAGATATGCATCCGCACACCTTCTTTTTTGCCGGAAAAGCGGCACCGGGATACTATATCGCCAAGCTGATCATCCGTTTCATCTGCGCCATCGCGGCTTATGTGGAAAAGGATAAGGATCTGCTCAAACTGATCCGGATCGTCTTTTTGCAAAACTACCGGGTGAGCCTGGCGGAAAGAATCATGCCCGCTTCCGAAATCTCCCAACAGATTTCCACCGCCGGAACCGAAGCCTCGGGAACCGGAAACATGAAGTTTGCCATCAACGGCGCCCTCACAGTCGGCACCCTCGATGGCGCCAATATCGAGATCCGCCAAGCGGTGGGAGAGGACAATTTCTTCCTCTTCGGCATGAAGGACAGTGAGGTGCAAGCCCTCAAGCAGAGCGGCTATCACCCTTATGGAATCATGAACGCCAATGAAACGATCAAGCGCATCTTCGATTTCATCACCGCCGACGAGCTTTCCCCCCTGCTACCGGGTCTTTTTCAACCCTTGGTGAACCGCTTGCTCTATCAAGGCGACGATTATTGCATCATCGCCGATTTGCTGGATTACATACGTGTCATGGAGAATGTGGACAAAGCCTATCTGAACAGAACCTTATGGAATAAAATGTCGCTGGCAAACATCGCCAATATGGGCAGATTTTCTTCCGATGAAACGATCAAACGCTATGCCACGGAGATCTGGGGAGTGAAGTAATCAGAGACTATATTTACCCATAGTTTCCCGGAGGGAAGGGGAAACGGGTAAGAGATGAGAGATAAGAGATGAGATAAGCTGACGCAGATAGAAACAATCATCAGCACACTGCACATCCCTCATCTCATCTTGCCACCTTTCCACTCCGCAGCATCGGCATCCTGCGCTACATTTCCACCTCCCCGGCATCGGCATGCTGCGCTACCTTCCCCGTTAGCATTACGGAGTCAATACGGACTTAGTCCGTAATGAGTCCGTATTGATTCCGTAATGCAAAGGGGAAAGATGTCCCGTCCTAAAAAAGTTGACACCAAATCAACTTCTAAGGAGAAGAGAAAATGAAAGAAAAGAAGCCCGTAAATCGTTATAGCATGGCTTTTAAAATGCGTGTTATTGAGGATGTCGAAAACGGTCTGATTTGCG